>JAFKKW010000439.1 GCA_017304275.1 Hyphomicrobiales bacterium
GACGCGGGCGACGCGCGGCGCGTCGGCGGCCGGGGGCGCGAACCCGTAGTGACGCGCAAGGGCCGCGAGTGCCATGCCGAGCACGATCTTGCCCGAGCGTTGCGGCCATCCCGCACGGCGCTCGGCATCCTCGAGCCCGCGCAGATGACAGCACACGTCGATCAGGACGCCGGAAAGCTCGGGGCCGACGGAGGACAGTGCGCGCCGCACGCGCTCGCCGGCCGCGATGACGTTGTCGGCAAGCTCAACGCCGGCGCCCGGCGCGCTGCGCCGTCCCGCCCCCGTGGTGGTCGCGGCCGGGTTCCAACTCTGGGTGACGCTGGGCGACATCTGAGCGAACCAGAAGTCGGCACGCAGCCTCTCACCGGCATTGAACTGGGCTTCGCTGATCAGCGGGTTGCCGTCGCCGTCGCGCCGGTTGAACAGCCACGCGATCGGGCTTTCGGCGAGGTTGCGGCCGGGGCGCGCGCAATCCGCGCGCGACTTCCGCTGATGCTTGGAACGCGCGGGGGCGTTCGGCGAAATGCGCGCAAGGCGGCTCATTCCTCTCTCCGGAAAAACGTCAGATGTCGCGAAGTCCGTGTATGAGATCCGGACCCACCAACGTGGGTACGATCCATTCCATGAGCTCGAGCGCGCGGTCGAAGACGGGATCGTCGCGGCGATCCTCGATCACGGCGCAGGCGTGGGCGACCGTGGTGCGGTCGCGGCCGAAGACCGTGCCGACGTCGGTCAGGTTCAATCCGCAAGACACGTGCGCGAGATACATGGCGGCCTGACGGGCGAGCGCGACCGGCGCTTTGCCGCGTGACGGTGCCGCGAGATCCGCGCAGGCGACGCCGAAGATCTCGCCGATGGCGGCCTCGATCAAGCAGCGCAGGCGCTCCGCCTCGCGCGCGGGAAGATCGTGCAGGCGCTTGGTCCCGGTCTCGCGCTCATCGGCGTCATCCATGAACCACGCGGCAACGCGATCGCGATCGGCACGCGGGGGACTCGGGCATTCGACAGAGGACCTGAAACTCATGCGGGACCGTCTCTCGATGAAGCATTCCATCTCGTTCACGGCGTCGATCATACGCTCCGCTTTCGGATGGCCTAGACCGAAACTACCGGAGCGGTGAACGGCGAGGATAAGTCCGGCCGGTGCGGGTTGCGGCACAAACAAAAAGGCGCCGGCCTCGCGACCGTGCGCCCTCGTCATCCGATCCCGTGTGCGGTCCGCGCGCTACTTCTCGCGGCGCGTTCCGAGACCCATCTTCTTGGCGAGGTCCGAGCGCGCGCGCGCATAGTTCGGCGCCACCATCGGATAGTCATGGGGGAGCCCCCACTTCTCGCGATATTCCTCCGGCGACAGATTGTAGTGCGTGCGCAGGTGCCGCTTCAGCGACTTGAACTTCTTGCCGTCCTCGAGACACACGATGTGGTCGGGCATCACCGACCTCTTGACGGGGACTTTCGGCTTCAGCTCCTCGCGCTCGGGCTGAACCACCGTACCGGTGGCGCGACTCAATGCGGCATGGGTCTCGTTGATGAGCTGCGGCAAGTTCTCTGCGCCGATCGTATTGTTGCTTACGAACGCGGAGACGATCCGCGCCGTCAGCTCGACCAACCCCGTTTCGGCCCCGTCGTCCATCGTCGTTCCCTTCCCAAACGGCCCGCAGCACATCCGCCGAGGTCCGAAACCTACAACACCCAAAGTCAAGTCAAGGCTACTTATAGTCTTTGACTTGCCAGCCTCAAGCTGAACGCAACATGATCAGGCAGGCTAGGCGTGGGGTCTGTTGTGAAGCGGCCAATCTATGCCGCGCACGTCTTTGGACATCAATCGACCTTGGATGTCAACGCCGGGGTGCCAAATCGTGCATTAATCCCTAATCCCGGCAAGACTCGGGTTGGGATACGCTAGCTACCGATTTGCTGGCAATTCAATTGGGCGGCGCAGGATAGGAAAGATTTCGTCGGCCGATTGCCGGCAATCGGCCTGCAAATTATTGGCGCTGCACGCTTGCTTGTATTTCCAATCCTTCGTTAAGATTGAGGTGTCCACGGCAGAGTTGCAGCGTTGCCTTCCAGCTGCGAAGGTGCATTTTGCGGCAACGCCCGTTGCACTCGAGCCTCGGCTCCGCCCGCTTCATCGCATTCCGTAACCTGAGGTTCCTGCCCCTAGGGGCGGGGCCGTCCGAACGTCGAGAAAGTTGCCTCATGGAAGCTTCCGCCCCGCGCACGCCTCCCGCCATGCCGCCCGTCGCTCCGCGCCGGCCGGTGACCGCCACGCATCATGGCGTGACGCTGGTCGACGACTACGCCTGGCTGCGGGCGCCGAACTGGCAGGACGTCATGCGCGAGCCGGCGCTGCTCGATCCGGAGATCCGCGCCTATCTCGAGGCGGAAAACGCCTACACGGAGCAGGCGCTCGCTTCGACGGACGCATTGCAGGCCGAGCTGTTCGCGGAGATGAAGGCGCGCCTCAAGCCGGACGACTCCTCGGTGCCGGCTCCCGACGGGCCGTTCGCGTACTACTCCAACTTCGTAGCCGGCGGGCAGTATCCGCGCCTCTGCCGGCATCCGCGTGATGGCGGCGACGCGCAGATCCTGCTCGACGGCAACGCGGAAGCCCACGGCAAATCCTACTGGGACCTCGGCGCAAGCACGCACAGCCCGGATCACAAGCTGCTCGCCTATGCCGTCGACGACAAGGGATCGGAACTCTACACAATCCGCATTCGCGATCTTTCCACCGGCGCGGATCTCGCCGATGCCATTCCCGATACGCGCGGCGAGATGCAATGGGCCAACGATGGGCAGACGCTGTTCTACATCCGCATCGACGACAACCACCGGCCGCTGTTCGTCTACCGGCATCGCATCGGCACGCCGGTCTCCGAAGACGTGCTCGTGTACGAAGAGAAGGACATCGGCTTCTACGTCGCGCTCGACAAGACACTGTCGGGCAAGTTCCTGATCGTGGACGCACACGATCACCAGACCAACGAGGTCTACCTGATCGACGCCGACGAGCCTCGGAGCGCGCTGCATCTGGTCGCCGCCCGCGAGCCCGGCCACGAGTACCAGGTCGACCACCGCGGGTCGCACCTGATCATTACCACCAACTCGGGCGGCGCCGAGGACTTCCGCATCGTGGCTACGCCTTTGCACCAACCGGATCCCGCGAACTGGCGCGAGATCGTCCCGCACAAGCCGGGGCGACTGATCCTCGACGTGTTCGTGTACGAGACCTTCCTGGCGCGGCTCGAGCGCGAGGACAGCCTGCCGCGGATCGTGGTTACGCCGCTCGGGTCCGGCATCGCCGTCGACCGCGAGATCCTCGATCTTCCGGGCGAGCATACGATTGCCTTCGACGAGGAGGCCTATGCGCTCGGCATGAGCGCGGGCTACGAGTTCGACACGACGACGCTGCGCTTCACCTATTCGTCCATGACGACGCCGGCCGAGACCTACGACTACGACATGGCGGCGCGGACGCGGGTGCTGCGCAAGCGGCAGGAAATCCCGTCGGGCCACAATCCGGCGGACTACGTCACGCGGCGCCTCCTGGCGCCGGCCAAGGACGGCGAGACGGTGCCGGTGTCGATCCTCTACCACAAGGACACGCCGCTCGACGGCTCGGCGCCGCTGTTCCTCTACGGCTACGGCTCCTACGGCATCTCGATCCCGGCCTCGTTCTCGACGGCGCGGCTGTCGCTCGTGGACCGCGGCTTCATCTTCGCCATCGCGCACATCCGCGGCGGCAAGGACAAGGGCTACCGCTGGTACACGGACGGCAAGCTCGACCGCAAGCTCAACACGTTCACCGATTTCATCGCGGCGGGCGAGCATCTCGTTGCGGAGGGGCTCACGCGGCGCGGGCGCATCGTCGCCAACGGCGGCTCGGCGGGCGGCATGCTGATGGGCGTGGTCGCCAACATGGCGCCGGAGCTTTTCCTCGGCATCATCGCCGACGTGCCGTTCGTCGACGTGCTCAACACGATGCTCGACAAGGAGCTGCCGCTGACGCCGCCCGAGTGGCCGGAGTGGGGCAACCCGATAGCGAGCGCGCACGACGTGGAGGCCAAGGCCTATCCGCACATCTTCGCCTACGGCGGCCTCACGGACCCGCGCGTCACCTACTGGGAGCCTGCCAAGTGGATCGCGAAGCTCCGGCGACTGAACACCAGCCCCAACCTGGTGCTCCTCAAGACCAATATGGAGGCCGGGCACGGCGGCGCCTCGGGGCGCTTCGAGCGGCTGCGCGAGGTGGCGCTCGACTATGCCTTCGCGCTGAAGATCGCCGGAGCCGCCGGGGTTTAACTCCAGGCCGCGCGGCCGCTTGAGGCCGGGCGGCCTTTCGGGCAAAAACGTCCCGGGGGAAAGGCCGGTCCGCAACCGCGGGGGCGTTCGGCGTCGCAAGCTGGGGAAGGTCGCATGTTCGGCAACAAGTCCATGGTCCCGACGCCCGGCATGTCGCCCGGCGACGAGCTCGAGCTCTTGCTGCAGGACGTCAACGCCGCGAGTGCCTCGGCGCGCAGCGCGTGGATCCTGCTGATCGCGCTCGAAGCCTATTTCTTCATCGCGCTGGCCGGCATCAGCCATCGCGATCTGCTGCTCGGCACGCCGGTCGCGCAGCCGATCCTGCAGGTCTCGATTCCGCTGCGTTCGTTCATCCTGTTCGGGCCGCTGGTGCTGATCGTCATGCACGCGGGCGTGCTGTTGCAGCACATCATCCTGGCGCGCAAGCTCAAGGCGCTCGACGCCGGTTTCAATCGCCAGGAAGCGCTGCCGCTGACGCATCCGGCGCGGCTGCGCGTGCACACCTACTATTTCTCGCAGCTGGAGGCGGGGCCGGAGACGAGCGTGCTGGTGCGGGCGGGGTTCCGCGTCATCGACTGGCTGTTCCTGCGGCTCTTGCCGATCGGGCTCCTGCTGGCGTTCCAGCTGACGTATCTGCCCGTACACGACGCCGAGATCACGTGGTGGCACCGCATCTACGTGCTGATCGATATCCTGATCGTCGCCGGCGTCTCGCGGTTCCTCGCCGGGCTCGACAAGGTCTATCCGGGCAACGAGACGCTCACGGGCGATACCGTGTTGCGCCGCTTCGTCGGTGCGTTCGCGGCCTTTCTGGTGCTCAGTTTCTCAGTGCTGGTCGCAACCATCCCCGGCGAATGGATCGACCGGACGCTCGGGTCGGTGAACGCGGTCGCGACGCCGGTGCCCGTGCAGGCGCTCGGCAACGTGACGCGCGACCTGCCGCCGGGGGCGCGCGGGCGGCAAGCGTTCCTGCCGACGGCGCTCCTGTTCGAGGGCGAGGTGGACGACTGGACGCGGCGGCCGACGAGCCTGTTCTCGCGCAACCTGATCGTCATGGACGAGGACCTGGTGCCGGACAACCAGGGCTACGGCAACGAGACGAGCTTCTCGCTGCGCGGACGCGATCTCAACCACGCGACGTTCGACCGCTCCGACATGCACCGCGTGGACTTCACGGATACGTCGCTCAAGGGCGCGAGCCTGATCGAGACCAACCTCGAAGGCGCGAAGCTGGTGCGCGTGCGGATGCAGGGTGCGGATCTGTCGCTGGCGCGGCTGGCGGGCGTGCAGGCGCATGCCGTGCTGCTCGACGGGGCGCGGCTCTGCGAGGGCGATACGCCGCTGCCGCTCGACTACACCGCCGGCATCCAGCGCATCAAATGCACCGGCGCCTCGCGCTAGAGTAAGTTTCCACGATCGTCGCCACACACTCCATGGCCGGGGTCATCGCGAAGCGATGCTTCGCATCGACGCCCGGCCATCCAGGATCAAGAGTATCGGCGCTGGAACAAGCTGCCCCCTGGATACCCGCCTCAAGGACGGCCATGGTGTGGAGAGGTGCGAATGATGTTTCGCGATCGACGTCTTGCGCTGGATTCCCGCTCTGCGCGCGGGTCGTGCCGAAGGCACGCCTCCGGCGTGACCGCCGCGCTTGGCGGGAATGACGGAGCTGTCATTGAGACGGCGGATCATCGTTGAGATGGCGGGCGACGGCGGACAGCCCGGCTCCCATCAGAACGACGATGCGCGCGAACCGTATGGCGTCGTCTCCCTAGGTCCGGACGGCGTCCGTCCAACACAAAACGGCCGCCCCCGAGGGCGGCCGCCATGTTGCTCTCACCTCTGTGCGCGTGTCCGCCGGATGCGGCTCACTTCGCCACGTCGACCGTGAAGGAGATGCTGGCCTTCTTCGTCTCGCTGCCGGCGCGGGTGATGGTCTGCCCGCACTTGTAGGTCTCGGCGAAGCCTTCGATCCTGCAGGTCTTCGTGTTGACCGTGAAGTCGAGGTCGCGCTTGTTGGGCAGACGGTTGATGTCGATCGGGTCGTCGACGCTCACGTCCTTGTCGATCAGCGACAGGTTGACGTCGTTCTTGCCGCTCTTCGCCGGAAGCGTCAGCTTCCAGTTCGGCGAGAATTCCTCCTGGCCGGTCAGGACCGGCGAGAACGCCGCCTTGCCGCCCAATCTCATGCGGGCGAAGAAATCGCCGGCAGAGAGTTCGTCGGCCTTATCGAGGGCGTGGAACTTCTTGACGGTGATGATGACCTGCTCTGCTGCAGCGCCCGAAGGCGCGCCGGCCACGGCGGCAAATGCGGCAACTGCTGCAACGCATGCGAGCGGCTTACGGACCGCTGCATATATAACTCCAAACATTTGAGACTCCCCTGAAAATAGCAGCCCGTCGGGCCGGCATGCTGGCGCGCGTCCGCACACAGGCCGCGCTTGCAAGATCCGGCTTGCGACGGCGATGCTAGCAGCAAAGACTGCGGGGAGTCGCAGGGAGCGGCGGGCGGATCGCATTATCCGTAGACTGCCGTTGCCGTTCTGTGACATGGCGGCGATAGCGTAGCGCCGATCGCGCATTCGCTTCCGCGACGTGCTTCACACTTCGAAATCCTGGATTGTTCCTTGGAAATCAGTTGTGTGCGTGCCCTTTCACTGGTTGCGGCGCGAGAACGAGACGGCATAGGCCGGCGAGCGGATCTGGAAGATCCCGTCGTTCGCAGGCCCTTCGATGCCGTCGGACACGTTGGTCGGGTCGAACATGTTGGAATCGCAGACGGTGTCGTCCTCGAGGGCCGCGATCGTGAGCGTGCCCATGACGACGGACGTGCGGTCCTCGGGCCAGAAGGCCGTCGGGTCGTCGCGCGCGTCGCCGGGTTGTCCCAGGATGGCGGTGAGGTCGAACTCGGCCGGGCCGCGGGCGAGACGCTCCACCAACTCGGGCCGATAGAAGTCCGGGTCCTTGGTCTTGGCCTCGTCATCCGAGAGGCCGACCTCGCCGGCCTTCGGAATGAGCTTCCACTTTATGATCTGCTTCGCGCCTGCCGCATTCGTCAGCGTGAAGGTGTGCACGCCGAAGTAACTCGTCGTGGCGTAGCTCGCAGGCACCCGGCGCGCGTTGAGCCAGGATTTCTGCAGCGTCGATTCCGGGTTGGCCTTGAAGAAGGCGCCGATCCTGTCCTTGTCCTTCGACGCCACCGTCTGCAGCAACTCGAGGAACTTGGCCGGCGTCTTGGCGACGAAGACCGGCGCGGAGATCAACACCATGTCGGTCTGGTTGCCCTGGCCGAGGTCGATGTGCAGCGCGATCCCGCGCGTATTGTCCTTCTGCGTGTTGGGGGCCTCGGGATTGCCGCCGCCCATGGAGAAGCGGGCGACGACCGGCCACGGACCCTTGCCCGAGAGATGCGGCGCCTTGGAGAGCTTGCCCGCCTCGTCGCTCGGCACGAACGCGCCCTTGACGCAGAAGCCGTGGGTGTGCGCCGCGCGCTTGCCGGGGTTGGCACCGAAGACCGCGTTCAAGGCGTTGACGAGAGCCTCCGGGTCGGTGTCGCCAGCGGCGGCGGGATGCGGCGCGCCCATGCCGAGCGCAGCGGCCAGCATCACCAGAACAGCGCGGTTCGACATCATGAGACGGTCCTCCTCCTGCGGCAATCGCTCAGCCTACAATGAAATTGCGACAGCAGGAACATGAGCGACCGTTCAGCGAACCGGCAAGGGCCACAACATGCGGCGCAGCGTAGGGTCGCGATCCCGCAGGTGATGCTTGAGCGCGCCGCACACGTGCACGACGATCAACCCGGCCAGAAGCCAGCCGCAGGTTGCGTGCACCCAAGAGGCAAACTCGTTGCAGGCGACATGCTTCTCAGCCAGGAGCTGGGGAAGCACCGGCACGCCGAAAACCTCGACGGGACGCGCGTAGGTGACCGACTTCAGCATGCCGCTCAGCGGCATGACCACGGTGAGCACCAGAAGGGCGATGTGCGTCGCGCGCGCCGCGCGCGCCTCGGTCCGCGACGTGGGACCGGCCGGCCCCGGAAAGCCTTGCCCCAGGCGCCAGAACAGCCGCACGAGCGCGAGCGCGCCGACCAGTACGCCGAACGATTTGTGGATCTGGATCCACGCCGTCTTGCCGGGGCCGCTCGGCATGGCGCCGATCACCATGCCGAAGGCGATCATGCCGACGATGCCGAGGGCGACCGCCCAGTGCAGGCATATGCTCGCCTTGCCGAAGCCACGGACGCGGTCGCTCATTCGGCCTCCCTCTCCCGCGGCTGCAGGAGCTCGAGACTGTCGAACGCCTTGGCCGGCGTCTCGATGATGCAGGAGCGGTCGTCGGCGATGTCCGTGCAGGTGACGACGATCCCCGCCGGGTAGGCGTTGACGTCCCGGCAGGCGGCCTTGAAGCGCCGCTGATCGGCCGGGCTCTCCAGGCGCTCCAGCGCGTCGACGCCGCACGACGTGCCGAGATAGAGGAGGCGCCGGATCATGTACTCGTGAATCTCCGCCGCCGCAGGCTCCCCGAGCGCTGCAGGCAGGAGCAGCAGCAGAGGCGGGAGACCCGCGCGGCTGCCGGCCGGCCGGCTCATTCCGCCCGCGACCGGAAGGTGCGGCCGTCCGTATCGTGGGCCACCAGCGAGACCGCGGCACGGTCGCCGCCGGCGAAGCTCAGGCGGAAGAACGGATCCTCGGAGATGGCGATCCCACTCTCAATCGACACCAGCGGCTGCTGGCCGACCTCGAGATGGATGCGGTCGACGAACACGGCCGGCGTGTACCTGTTGGTCCGCGTGTCGATCTGCAAGCCGGAGAAGTTCGGATGGCGGATCTGGACCTGGACCTCGCGCCACAGCGGGCTGCGCGTCGCGTCGTCGGCCACCCTGAGGCGCGTGCGGCCGATGCCCGCCATCGCCTCGTCCATGTCCTTGAGCGCGGTCGAGGTGCAGCCGCCCGAGCCGGCGATGAACTGGCTCGCGGCGTAGAGCGTGCCGTCGCCGGTCTCGAGGATGGCGCGCACGCGGGTCATGGTCTCGAGCCGGATGCGGGCCTCGATGGTGCGGTCGCCCACGTCTCCGCCGTTGCGATAGGCGTCGGCGAAGCGCAGCACGGCGGCCACGGGTGCCGGGTTCTCGTCGATGACCAGCGTCAACTGCCTGGCCTGGCTCACGAGATCGGCGGCGATGTAGATCGTCACCGGCACCAGCGCGGCGTCCTCGGCACTGCGAGGGCCGAACAGCTTTACCGCGCGGCCGTCCTCGACGATCTCGCGCGCCTGGAAGAGGTCGGCCCGGAGGTCTTTCCAGGCGCCCTCCTCGGCTCGCGCCGCGCCGGCGAGAAGCAGAGCGGACAGGGCGGTGACCGCCAGGCGTTCGAAGCTCGCGCGCATGTCTTCCCTACTCCGGCTGGGCGTCGATGTAAGTGCGGATGGCCCAGATGGCCTCCTGGTTCAGCAGGCCATCGAAGGGCGGCATCTTCTGGCGGCCGCCGACGGTGGCGCCATACAGGACGCGCGAGATGAACCATGCGTCCTCGGTCTCGCCCTCACCCAGCTCGCGCAGGTCGGGCGCCATGCCGCCGGACTTGGCCTCCAGGCCGTGGCAGCGGGCGCAGTTGGAGTTGTAGCCGCGCGAGCCGACCTCGATCGCGACGTCGCGCAGCTTGTCGTCCTTGCGATAGGGATTGGTGGCGAGCCACTCGTCGCCGAGCGGCGCGAGGCCGGTGGTATCGACCGGTTGCGGCGCGCCGTCGCCGTGGGCAAGGACAGCCGGACACGGCGCCGCGACGGCGAGCATGAGGGCCAGAACGGAGATGCGAAGGATCATTGCGCTGCCTCGTGGCTAGTTGGTCTCTGCGGAATTGCGTGGCTCGAGCCAGATGCGCCAGGACTCGCTGCCGCTGACGTCGAGGAAATAGGTTCCCGGCTGCTCGATCAGGTACGTCGCCTCTCCGCCGCCGCCGATGTGCAGGTTCTGCACCACGGCGCCGTCTGCGGACTTCAGGTAGAGAACGAAGATGGCGCCGTCGCTCTGGAAGCGAAGCACGGTCGGCTGATCGATCCGAAAGGGATCGGTCGTCCTGTTGAGGCGTCCCGCGAAGAGCGGGGGCGCGAGCTTGCGCACCTCGCGGTCGTAACAGGCCAGACGTGCCTCGTCCGGCGTGATGGCGAGGCAGGTCTGCAGTCCGTCTCCGTCGCGGGCCATGGCGTCGTTCACGACCGCGAGCCCCACGTGCGCGCCGACGAGCGCGACCGCCGCGAGCCGGGCCATCACTGCGGCGCGGGCTCCCATCTCGCCTTGTCCTCCTCCCAGTCCTTCTCTCCCCTTTGCCAGTCGAAGGGGCATCCCTTGCATCCCTCCATGAAGGCGTCCTGGAAAATCGCGAAGCGGATCCTCGTACCCTCGAACACGGCGTTGGCGAGGTTCGCCTCGTAGAACTTC
>JAFKKW010000440.1 GCA_017304275.1 Hyphomicrobiales bacterium
CGACGTAGATGTCGTCGATCTTTTTCGAGCGGAACGTCTCGGGCTCGATCGGACACCAGTCGCCGTCCGCGAGCCCGGCGTCGATGGCGATCCTGCCCGCCGTCTGGTCGGGAATGATGTTGGCGACGGCGGCCTTGAAGGTCTCGCCGGATTTCGTGACGACCTCTCCGATCTTGGGATCTACGCGCACGACGCTCATGTCGTCGAGGTCGTTGGTGAGGCGAAGCTCGATGATGTCCTTGTAGTATTTCTCGAACGCCTCCTCGAAGACGGCCTGCTTCGAGAACGCCATCTTGGGATCGAGAATGACCAGCTTGCTCTTGGGCTTCTCACGTTTGAGGTAGTTGGCGATCAGGCAGGCGCGCTCGTAGGGACCGGGGGGGCAGCGATACGGATTGCGCGGGGCCGCGATGACGACCAAGCCGCCGTTCTCCATGTCGTCGATGCGCTCGCGCAGCAGCTTCGACTGGCGGCCACCCGTCCAGGCGTGCGGCATGAAATAGCTTGCGGCCTCGCTGTAGCCTTCGATCGCGCCATACTTGAAGGCGATGCCGGGCGCGACGACGAGGCGGTCGTAGGGCACGTCGGCGCCGTGCTCCAGGCGTACCTGGCGCTTTTGCGCGTCGATGGCCGTCGCGCGCTCGTGGATGACCTTGATGCCGAGCGCGACGAGGCCGGCGTAGGTGTGGGTGATGTGGTCGAACGACATGAAGCCGCCGATGAAGTGATTGGAGTAGAAGCAGGAGGTGTAGTGCCGCTGGGGCTCGATCAGCGTCACCTCGACGTCGGGCGCCGTGCGCTTGACCGTCACGGCCACGGTCGCGCCGCCGGGTCCGCCGCCGATGATCACGACGCGTGCGCGGCTCGCAGCCCGGAGCCGGTGCGGGGCCAGGGCGACACCGAGCGAGAGGGCGGCCAATGCGTGCGTGAACTGCCTGCGGTCCAATCCGTGCATGGGTCTTGCGTCCCTTTTCTCACAGGCTTTTCGATCACGGTCTTCAGAGGCCCGGAAAGAATCCGGCGACAGAGAGAATGGGCCTCAGCTCGGGGTAGAAGTAGTCGGCTCCCGGATAACCGGTGACGCGGCCGATCTCCTCGTCCGCGCGCATGACGATGAAGGTCGGCGTGAAGACGACGGGGGCGAGCCCTTCCAGCTCGCGGGCGCCGCGACGGACGCGTTTCAGCGGGGCGAAACGTCCTTCCGCGCTCTTGCGGTAGCCGGGCGCGATCTCGGCATCCCACTTGCGGCAGAAGCGGCAGCCGGGCTCCTCGACCATGATCAGGCGTACGCCGGGCGCCGCCGCGGCATCGCGGGCGGCCCGGTCCGGTCCGCCTGTCGCGATCAGAAGCAGCACGGCGCTGATGACGAGGGCCGCGACCCTCCTCAATGGCGAGCTATTGCTCATGCGTTGACCGCATGATTTGCACCTCATTTCTTTCCTATGCTAGCAGGAGATGCCGGCCTAGGACAGCGACCACGTTCTTGTTTGAGAAGATTACCAGATCCGCCGTGACCACCCGTAACCGCGAGGCCCTCCCCTTGGCCCGGCGCACGGTGCTGTCGGGCGCGGCGGCCTTGCTCCTCGCGGCCGTGGGCAACCGGTCCGCCCACGCGCAGAGCGGGCCTGCGCACCCGGCGGCCGCCGCGGCGCTCGATCCCCTGCCCCGGCTCCCGACGCCGCAATTCAACGCGGCTTTTGCCAAGGTCGTCGGGGACGGCACGCCGATCGAAGGCCAGATGACGCTCGATCTGCCGGAGGATGCCGAGAACGGAAATATCGTGCCTTACCGGATTGCCGTCGAAAGCCCGATGACGGAGGCGGACCACGTCATGCGCTTGCATCTCTTCTCGACGCAAAATCCGCAGGCGGCCGTCGCCACGTTCCATTTCACGCCGCTTTCCGGCAAGGCGGCGGTCTCGGGACGCATGCGGCTGGCCAAGACGCAGGAGGTGGTGGCCGTCGCGCTGACATCGGCCAACACGCTCCTGATCGCGCGTACGAGCGTGAACGTCGGCATCGGCGGATGTGGAACGGAGTAATCGCGCATGGCCGCCTCCAAACCTCGCGTCCGTCTTCCCGAGCAGGCTCAGGCCGGCGAGATCATCGAGATCAAGGCGCTGATCACGCACGTCATGGAGACGGGCAACCGCAAGGATTCGGAGGGCAAGCCGATCCCGCGCAACATCATCCATACGTTCACGGCGCACTACGACGATGTGCTGTTCTTCAAGGCGGAGCTCGGATCGGGCATCTCGGCCAATCCCTACCTGTCGTTCTTTCTCAAGGTGCCGGGCCCCGGCGAATTGCGCGTCACGTGGCTCGACGACGACGGCGGGGAGACGATCGAGCGCTATCCGCTCAACGTCCTTTGACCGGCCCTGACCTCGGGCAGCACGCGGCTCTTGCCCGCGGCGCCTGAAGCCGGTACGCCCAGGAAACATGCTCTATCGGGAGTGGACCATGACCGAAGAACCCGTCGTCGCGCAGACGAGCCCCTATCAGGTGGATCTCGTCGAGGGAGAAACCTACTGGTACTGCCGCTGCGGGCGCTCCAAGGCGCAGCCGTTCTGCGACGGCTCGCACGAGGGGACGGGCATCGAGCCCCTGGAGTTCACGGCCCCCTCGACCGGCACGTTCAATCTCTGCGGCTGCAAGGCGACCGACGACGAGCCCTGGTGCGACGGCACACACAATGTGATCTGAGCGTCGTCCGCGCGCAGCGGCTTCACTGCAGGCGAGCGTTCCCTATGCATCGAGACGTGTCTGGACCCCGCCCTTCGGCGGGGTGACGTGTAGTTTGTTACGGCGCCTCGCCTCCTCCCCTCAACGTCATCCCGGCGCAGGCCGGGATCCAGGCACGCGGGATTGGGCACAGCGTCGTCTCCGCCGCGTGCCATCCGCGCAGCGAATTGCAACACGGCGTCCGCAGCCAAAATTTGCTCGCCGGGTGCTCAAATCCACAGCAGGTGATGCTGCGTCGGTCGTCTGCGGGCGCGAATCGCGAAAAATCAGTTCCCTTGGCCGCTTCCGCCGCTAAAACAGCTACGGTGAGAGCCAAATCAGGGGGATCGGCGCGCACACATGGATTATTTCGTCCAGCAGCTCATCAACGGGCTCACGCTCGGCTCCATCTACGGTCTCATCGCCATCGGCTACACGATGGTCTACGGCATCATCGGCATGGTCAACTTCGCCCATGGCGACGTGTTCATGCTGGCCGCCTTCATCGCCCTCATCCTGTTCCTCTTGCTGATGCAGGTGCTGGGCGGACTTGCCCTCGGGCTGGCGCTCGTCATCGTACTCCTGCTCGGCATGGCGCTGACCAGCCTCTGGGGCTGGGTGATCGAGCGGCTCGCCTACCGTCCGCTGCGCGGGTCGTTCCGACTCGCGCCTCTGATCTCGGCGATCGGCATGTCGATCTTCCTGTCGAACTTCGTGCAGCTCGTGCAGGGGCCGCGCAACAAGACGCTCGAGCCGATCCTCTCCAACGTGCTCGTATTCCCGGTCGGTGAGGGCTCGGTGACGCTGGCCGAGAAGCAGCTCGTGATCATGGTGGTGACGGCGGCGCTGCTCGGCGTGCTCTGGTACGTCGTGCGCTACACATCGCTCGGGCGCGCGCAACGGGCCTGCGAGCAGGACCGCAAGATGGCCTCGCTGCTCGGCGTCGACGTGGACCGCACCGTGTCGCTGACCTTCATCATCGGCGCGATGCTGGCGTCGGTCGCGGGGCTGCTGTGGATGATGTACTACGGTGTCGTGAGCTTCTCGGACGGTTTCGTGCCGGGCGTCAAAGCCTTCACGGCGGCGGTGCTGGGCGGTATCGGCTCGCTGCCCGGCGCGGTGCTGGGCGGTCTCCTGATCGGGCTCATCGAGACGTTCTGGTCGGCCTATTTCACCATCGACTACAAGGACGTCGCCGCCTTCTCGATCCTCGCCATCGTGCTCATCTTCCTGCCCTCCGGCCTGCTCGGCCGGCCCGACGTCGAGAAGGTCTGAGCCATGGGGGCGCCGGCAGATGCGTTGAAGAAGGCGCTGATCGCCGGGCTCGTCACGCTCGGCCTCTGCTTCCCGATCGTCGCGCTGCGCACGGACGCCAACTTCTCCAACCAGCTCGTGCTGACCCCGCGATGGGGACTCACCTTCACGCTGGCGGCGATCGCAGCCGTCGGCGTCTTCCTCATCTCGCTGCTGAGGCCGGCCGGCTTCGAGCGCGCGACGCCGAAGCGGGCTCTCGATACGGCACCGCCGCATCCGTTCTTCCGCTATCTGCCGCGTATCGGTCTCGTCCTTCTTCTCGCCTATCCGTTCCTCGCGCTTGCGATCTCGGCCTCCGGCGGGCCTGGCCTCCTGAAGCTCGTCGACACCTACGGCATCCAGATCCTGATCTACGTGCTGCTCGGGCTGGGCCTCAACATCATCCTCGGGCTCGCGGGCCTGCTCGACCTCGGCTTCGTCGCGTTCTACGCGGTCGGCGCCTACTCGTCGGCGCTTTTGACGACGACGTTCGGGCTGTCGTTCTGGATCGTGCTGCCGCTGGCCGGAATCCTGGCGGCGTTCTGGGGCGTCATGATCAGCCTGCCGGTGCTGCGGCTCAAGGGCGACTACATCGCCATCGTCACGCTGGCGTTCGCCGAGATCGTGCGCCTCGTGCTCGTCAACTGGGTGCCCGTTACCGGCGGCTACGCCGGCATCTCGAGCATCCCGAAGCCGACGCTGCTTGGTCTCTCGCTCGGGCCCGAGCCAGGCTCGCTCACGTCGCTGCTCGGCATTCCGTTCTCGCCGTTCTACCGCCTGGCCTTCATGTACTACCTGGTGCTGGCGCTGGCGCTCGCCGCATACTGGGCGACGCTGCGGCTCAGGACGCTGCCGGTCGGGCGGGCGTGGGAAGCCATGCGAGAGGACGAGATCGCGTGCCGCTCGCTCGGCATCAACACGGTTGCGACGAAAGTCAGCGCATTCGCGGCCGGCGCCTTCTTCGGCGGAATCGCCGGCGCGTTCTTCTCGGCGCACTACGGCTTCATCAGCCCGAAGTCGTTCGAATTCCTGGAAAGCGCGATGATCGTCGCCATCGTCGTACTCGGGGGCCTCGGCAGCATGATCGGCGTCGTGATCGCGGCGACGGTGATGGTGGGCGGCACGGAGCTCCTGCGCGAGCTCGGCGTGCTCAAGGCGGTGTTCGGCCCCGACTTCGATCCGGCGCAATACCGCATGCTGCTGTTCGGCCTCGCCATGGTGATGCTCATGGTGTGGCGTCCGAAGGGGCTGATTGCGACGCGCGAGCCGACCGTGCGCCTCAAGCCTCAGCCGACGCGCGGGGCGCCGGCGGTCTCGGCGGGGGAGTGAGGCGGACGCATGCGCTGGCTTTCCGATCCCCTGCTCGCGGTCGACCACCTCTCCATGCGGTTCGGAGGGCTCGTCGCGATCAACGCGCTGTCGTTCACGGTCGGGCGCGGCGACATCACGGCGCTGATCGGTCCGAACGGCGCGGGCAAGACGACGGTCTTCAACTGCATCACCGGCTTCTACAAACCGACCAGCGGACGCATCGCGCTGGCGCAAGGCGGTACGCTCGAGAGAGGCGCCATCGAGGCGCTGACGCGGTCGGGCAAGAAGCGCACGCAGGGCGTCAACCCCGAGCTGTTCCTGCTCGAGCGGATGGCGGATCATGCCATCGCCTCGGAAGCCCGCGTCGCGCGCACGTTCCAGAACATCCGGCTGTTTCCCGGCATGACGGTGCTCGAGAACCTGATCGTGGCCCAGCACAAGACGCTGATGGCGGCCTCCGACTACAGCCTCGGCGGCCTCCTGGGACTCGCGAAGTATCGCGCCGCAGAGCGAAAGGCGATCGATCTTGCCAAAGCGTGGCTCGAGGTGGTGGGGCTGGTGGCGCGGGCCGACGATCCGGCGGGCGACCTCCCCTACGGCGCGCAGCGGCGGCTCGAGATCGCGCGCGCCATGTGCACCAACCCGGTGCTGCTCTGCCTCGACGAGCCGGCGGCCGGCCTCAACAACCGCGAGAGCGCGGAGCTGACGCAGCTCCTGCGCGGCATTCGTGCGCAGACCGGCGTCTCGATCCTGCTGATCGAGCACGACATGTCGGTGGTGATGGACATTTCCGACCATGTCGTCGTCATCGAGTACGGGGTGAAGATCGCGGACGGCACGGCGGATGAGGTCAAGTCCGATCCGAAGGTGATCGCGGCCTATCTCGGCGTCGACGACGAGGAGGTGGCGGTGGCCGAGGCGGGGAGCGTCGCGCCATGACCGTCCCGCTGCTCGAGATCCAGGACGTCTCGGCCTTCTACGGCAACATCCAGGCGCTCAAGGGAGTCTCGCTCGACGTCAACCGCGGCGAGATCGTGACGCTGATCGGCGCCAACGGCGCGGGCAAGTCCACGCTCATGATGACCGTGTTCGGCAGTCCGCGCGCCCGCGATGGCGAGATCCTGTTCGAGGGCAAGCCGATCACCCAGCTCTCGACGCATGCGATTGCGCGGCTTCGCATCGCGCAATCGCCCGAGGGGCGACGCATCTTCCAGCGCATGACGGTGCTCGAGAACCTGCAGATGGGCGCGTCCGTAGACGGCAGCGCGCATTTCGAGGAAGATCTCGCGCGTGTGACGCAACTCTTTCCGCGGCTAAGGGAGCGTCTGACGCAACGCGGCGGCACGCTGTCGGGCGGCGAGCAGCAGATGCTCGCCATCGCGCGCGCGCTCATGAGCCGGCCGAAGCTGACGCTGGGGGAACTCAACCGCCAGGGCATGACGATCTTCCTCGTCGAGCAGAACGCGTTCCATGCGTTGAAGCTCGCGCATCGCGCCTACGTGATGGTCAACGGCGTGATCACCATGAGCGGCTCCGGGCGGGAGCTGCTCGCGCGTCCCGAGATCCGTCAGGCCTATCTCGAAGGCGGGAGGCACTAGTGTGATGATCGAGACATTCGCCGCATCAAGCGGCACGGCAGCGACCCAGCCGCGAACTCAGGCGAACTTCGGAATCGGGACACTAGCGATGTCCGCACTTCAGGTGGAGAGCGCCGTCGCGCCTGCGCACTTGGCCCTGGATGGCCGGGTCAAGCCCGGCCATGGTGTGGTGAAGGGCAACACGATCATGGAAGACGCCGATGCTTGACTCGCTTCTGACATCGCTCGGCTATGGCGGCGAAGGCGCGCATACGGCGTGGCATTTCGTGCTGCTGACGCTGCTGATCGGCGGCGGCGCGGCCTGGCGAACGGGTCAGGCGGTGGCGCAGGGCTGGGGGGCGCTGTGGCCGGTCGTGACCTATACGGCGTTGCTCGCGGCAGCCGTCCGCTTCCTGCATTACGCCCTTTTCGGAGGGCCGCTGCTGTCGCTCGCGAGCTACCTCGTGGACTTCGCCATCCTGGCCCTGATCGCGCTGGTCGGATACCGGGCGCGGCGCACGCGCCACATGACCGAGCAGTATCCCTGGATGTTCCAGCGGACCAGCCCGTTCAGCTGGCGCGACCGTTCATAAGGGCGCATACGGACATGACTCGGCCGCCGTTTCAGTCCACAAACCGGATCGAATAGTGTTCACACCCGCGACCGCCGCGGGTCTGCCTCAGAAGGAAACGACATCATGCGCCTTATGAAGCTCGCGGCAGCTCTCTCCGCCACTCTTGTCGCCGCGCTGGCGCTCGCATCGTGCGGCGGCGAACAGAAGCTCAAGATCGGCGTCGCGGGCCCGCTCACCGGCAAGGATGCGGTGTTCGGCGCCCAGCTCAAGCAAGGCGTGCAACTGGCGGTGGACGATCTCAACGCCGCGGGCGGTCTCAACGGGCAGCAGCTCGAGCTGGTCGTCGGCGACGACGCGGGCGATCCCAAACAGGGCCGCTCGGTCGCCAACACGTTCGTCGGCGAGGGCGTGAAGTTCGTCGTCGGGCACTTCAACTCGGGCGTCACGGAGCCCGCATCCGACGTCTATGCCGAGAACGGCATCCTGATGGTTACGCCGGGATCGACCAATCCCAAAATCACCGAGCGCGGCCTCAGCAACGTGTTCCGCGTCTGCGGACGCGACGACCAGCAGGGCAAGGTCGCGGGCGAGTACATCGCGGCGCACTTCAAGGACAAGAAGATCGCCATTGCGCACGACAAGACGACCTACGGCAAGGGCCTCGCCGACGAAACGAAGAAGGTCATGAACGGCCTCGGCGTGCAGGAGGTGCTGTATGAGGGCATCAACTCGGGCGAGCGCGATTTCAGCGCGCTGGTGTCGAAGATCAAGGATTCGGGCGCGGACATCGTCTACTGGGGCGGCGTGCACACGGAAGGCGGCAGCATCCTGCGCCAGATGCGGGCGGCCGGCGTCAATGCCATCATGATGGGCGGCGACGGAATCGCCACCGACGAGTTCGCAGCGCTCGGCGGTCCGGGGACCGAGGGCACGCTGATGACGTTCGGGCCCGATCCGCAGAAACGCCCCGAAGCGCAGGCGGTGATCGAGAAGTTCAAGGCGCGCAACTTCAAGCCCGAGGCCTACACGCTCTACTCCTACGCGGCGGTGCAGGTTATCGCGGAGGCCGCAAAAGCCGCCAACACCGTCGATCCGGCGAAGGTTGCCGAAGAGTTGCACAAGGGGAACACGTACAAGACCGTGATCGGCGATCTGGCATTCGACCCGAAGGGCGACGTGACCCGCATCGATTACGTCATGTACACGTGGCAGAAGCAGCCGGACGGAACCATCACCTACGTGCAGAACTGAGCCACGCACGCGCGGCAGCGCGAGGCACAAGCCATGACGAGACGGCGGTGGTTCCCTCCCCCCTTGTTCGGGAGGGTTGGAGAGGGGGCACTTCGCAGCAGCGCGCGTCGGGAGTCCGCGCCCTCCGCGCCCCTCCCCACGTCCATGCGACGCACGGCCCCGACATGACGCGAAAGGGGACGACGGCGCTGCTTCCGCTGCTCGTGCTCGCCATCGTGGCCGCGTGCGCGCCGGCGTATGCCGAGATCCGAGTCGGGCTCGCGGCGCCGCTCACGGGACGGTTGGCGGGTGTTGGGCTCGCCATGCAGCGGGCGCTCGAAGCCGTGATCGCCGAGACGAACGCCGGAGGAGGCGTGCTGGGAGAGCCGGTCGCTCTCGTGGTCGCGGACGACGGGTGCGCCCCGGCCACGGCCGAGGGCGCGGCGGCCACGCTCATTGCGCAACACGCCATTGTCGTCATCGGTCATCCCTGCTCCAGCGCCGCGACGGCGGCGGCGCGGGTCTATGGGACTGCGGGCGTGCTGCTCATCTCGGTCGGTGCGCGCCATCCCGACGTCACCCGCGGCAACGCGACGTTGCCGGTGCCCGCGCTACGTCTTGCGGGCCGGGACGACCGGCAGGGCGATGCGGCGGCGCAGTGGCTCCTGGCGCACGCCCCGAACCAACGCGTCGCCATCGTCCACGACCGGACGGCGTATGCCCGGGCCATTGCCGACGGCGCGGTCGCGGCGCTCGGCGCGGCGGGCGTGATCCCGGCCGCGATCGTGCCCATCGTCGCGGGCAAGCACGACTACGGCGATGCGGTGCGGGCGCTCAAGGATAAGGACGCCGAGGCGGTGCTGTTCGCGGGCTATCCGGCCGAAGCCTCGCTGATCGTGCACGGGATCGAGAGGCTGGGGCTTCCGGCTCGCGTTCTCGGCTCGGATGCGTTGGCAACGTCGGGCTTTGCCGACTTCGCAGCCCAGGCCGAGACTCCGGTCTCGGTGTTGCTGCCGGCCGGGCTCGTTCCCGGCGTTTCGGATGCAGACGATGCCAGCTCGGGCGAAGCGCGGGGCGCCTTCGAGGCCTGGCTCGACGCAGCCCGCAGGGCCGGCTCGACGGATGCCGTCACTCTATCGGCCAACCTGCGCGCATCGGCGGTCGAGACGCGTGCGCTCGGCGAGATCCGCTTCGATGCAAACGGCGATCTCGACACGCGCGCGTTTGCTGCTGCATCGGCACGCGCCGGTCGATGGGTGATCGAAGAAAAATAAGGCGGCCGGCTCGCCTTGGACCTGCGACCCCCGCGGGCAGCCACCGTCTGGTCTGCGGCTGCCGCTGCGGACAGCGGAAACGCGCGGGCCGCGTAAGGCGTCAGCGCCCCTGCGATTCGATCCGGCACTCGGCTGCGAGGCGACGCTCCATCAGCGACAGCGCCTCCGGAACCTGTTGGCCGCGCTTACGGTACCCGCGGATCTTTTCTTGTACGATCGCAAAGGACCGACGCGGATCGTCGATCTCTTCCAGCCTCAGATTGAGCTCTACAATCTCGGCTTGCATCTGTTCAGTCATAACGTACCCCTAGTTCTGCGCGTCATTGCCGGGGCTCGGCCGTGCTTGTCGCGAAGTTCGGGTAGCGCGCCTCCGATGAACGGGGGCTGAAACCTCAATGCGATTCCCGAATCCTCACTCCGGCACAATCAGCACGTTCGAGAATACGCAAAACCCGACGACTTTGCCCTGGTAATTTCGCCACAGTGAATTCATGGCTTCTACTTATGCCCTCAACGTGGGCGGGCAAGGAAACACCGGATTATGGCCCGATCTGGGCCTTTAGCTTTCACGAATTGTTGCGGTGCATAGCTGTGTCTTTTGCGACGCAACCCTGTGTAACTTTCTGGC
Source organism: Hyphomicrobiales bacterium (assembly GCA_017304275.1). Taxonomy (GTDB): domain Bacteria; phylum Pseudomonadota; class Alphaproteobacteria; order Rhizobiales; family Hyphomicrobiaceae; genus Hyphomicrobium_C. The sequence continues at coordinate 10,612 of JAFKKW010000440.1, forward strand.
GTGTTTCTATTTTTTGAGATTTTCGGCGTGAAATGAATTGTGAAATCTCGCATTGCGAAGCAGCGCTTTTCAGGGCTCTCACCTGCGAGAAATCGGGCTATTCCGCCGAACCGACGCGCTTCAGGCATGACATAATGTCACGCCAGCCATCCACAGGGTGCGTAGCGCTTGCATCGCCCTCCCCACCCGCGGAATTGAAGCCCCCGGCGCGGTCTGCTAGTGCCCTCTCTCGCTCCGAGCATCGAGACGCAAGATGATTCCCCGTTATTCACGACCCGAGATGGTGTCCATCTGGACGCCCGAGACGCGCTTCCGGATCTGGTTCGAGATCGAGGCGCATGCCGCCGCCGCCATGGCCGAGATCGGCATCATCCCGAAAGAGGCCGCGCAGGTCATCTGGGACAAGGGCTCGAAAGCCCAGTTCGACACGGCGCGCATCGACGAGATCGAGGCGGTGACAAAGCATGACGTCATCGCGTTCCTCACCCACCTTGCCGAGCACGTGGGGCCTGAAGCGCGCTTCGTGCACCAGGGCATGACGTCGTCGGACGTGCTCGATACGTGCCTCAACGTGCAACTCGTGCGCGCGGCGGATCTGCTGATCGCGGATGTCGACCGGCTGCTGGCCGCGCTCAAGACGCGCGCCTTCGAGCACAAGACCACCGTCACCATCGGGCGCAGTCACGGCATTCACGCCGAGCCGACGACGTTCGGCGTCAAGCTCGCGCAGGCCTACGCCGAGTTCCAGCGCGCCCGGGAGCGGCTGGTGGCGGCGCGCCGCGAGGTTGCGACCTGCGCCATCTCCGGGGCGGTCGGCACGTTCGCCAACATCGATCCTTATGTGGAGACGTATGTGGCGCAGAAGCTGGGTCTCGTGCCGGAGCCGGTCTCCACGCAGGTGATCCCGCGTGACCGGCATGCCATGTATTTCGCGACGCTCGGCATCGTGGCCTCGTCCATCGAGCGGCTCGCGACCGAGATCCGCCACCTGCAGCGCACGGAAGTGCTCGAAGCGGAGGAGTTTTTCTCGGCGGGGCAGAAGGGCTCGTCGGCGATGCCGCACAAGCGCAATCCCGTGCTGTCGGAAAACCTCACCGGTCTCGCCCGCATGGTGCGCTCCTACGCGCTCCCTGCCATGGAGAACGTGGCCCTCTGGCACGAGCGCGACATCTCGCATTCGTCGGTCGAGCGCATGATCGGTCCGGACGCCACGGTCACGCTCGATTTTGCGCTCAATCGCCTGGCCGGCGTCATCGAGAAGCTGGTCGTCTACCCCGAAAACATGAAGCGCAACCTCGACAAGCTCGGCGGGCTGCATAACTCCCAGCGCGTGCTGCTGGCGCTGACGCAGGCGGGCGCCTCGCGCGAGGAAGCGTATGCCATGGTCCAGCGCAACGCCATGAAGACCTGGGAGCGGGGCGCCGACTTCCTGGCCGAGCTCAAGGCCGACAAGGACGTGACCGCGAAGGTACCGGCAGCCGCGCTGGAGGCGATGTTCGACCTCGGCTATCACGTGAAGCATGTGGATGCGATCTTCGAACGGGTCTTCGGCACGGCGTAGCGAACGATGAGATCGCCGCTCAGCCGCATCGTGGGGTACGCGTGCGCCGCCGTCGGGGCCGCGTTCTTCTCCACCAAGGCGATCTTCATCAAGCTCGCGTTCCAGGATCAGCTCGACGCGGCGCTGTTCCTCGCCTACCGCATGATCTTCGCGACGCCGGTGTTCGTCGCCATCGGCGTCTGGGCCTATGCTAAGCGCCGCGCGAACGGCCAGCCGCCGCCCTCTCTCGCGGATGTCGCATGGGCGGCGTTCATCGGCCTCATCGGGTACTACGTCGCCTCGGCGTTCGACTTCGCCGGCCTGCAGTACATCAGCGCCTCGCTCGAGCGGCTGGTGCTGTTCACGTATCCGCTGTTCGTCATGTTCATCGGAGCGGCGCTTTACGGCGAGGCGGTCAGCGGCTTCGGCATCGCGGCGGCGGTCGTTACCTATGTGGGGCTTGCCATCGTGTTCGCGGTCGACC
>JAFKKW010000441.1:0-2054 GCA_017304275.1 Hyphomicrobiales bacterium
GCCACAGGTATGGAGCGAGATGACGTCGGGCGCGCCTTCGAGCGCATGGGCGAGGCCGCGGCCGTCGGGTCCCAGCACGCCGGTGGCGTGGGCCTCGTCGACGACGAGGATGCCATCGTGGCGACGCGCGATGGCGGTGAGATCGGCGAGCGGCGCGCGGTCGCCGTCCATGGAGTAGAGGCTTTCGACGGCGATCCAGGGCCGGCCGGTGCCGCCGTCCGCCCGCCAGCGGGCGATGGCGTCGTCGAAGCTCTGGGCGTCGTTATGGGCTGCGCTAGCCGTCACCGCTTTTCCCGCGCGCAGGCCGTCGAGGACGCTGGCGTGGATCAGCGCGTCGTGGACGACGAGGTCGGTTCGTGCCGGCAGCGTCGAGAACAGCGCGTAGTTGGCGAGGAAGCCACCGCCGAAGTAAAGGCAGCTTTCGGCGCCGAAGAACGCCGCCGCCTCGGCTTCCAGCGCCTCGTGCTCGGGATCGTTGCCGCGCAGAAGCCGCGAGCCGCCCGCGCCAATGGCAACGCCGCGGTCGAGCGCCTGCGCGACGGCTTCCGCAAGCTCCTCGGACGAGGCGAGGCCAAGATAGTCGTTGGACGAGAAGTCGATGCCGCTACGGGGGCTGAGCGCCCGCAAGCGTCCCCGCCGCTCGAGCGCCTTCAGCGCCCGCTCGTGGCTGTCTGACATGATGCGGTTCCGGAGCAGCTGCAACCGGCATGCTCCGTGTCTGCTTCGATCTCCGGCGCGGCGCCGGCTTCGGTCTCGAGGGCAAGCGGCTCGATGCCGAGCTTGCGGAACAGGGTCTGGTCCTTGTCCTCGCCGGGGTTGTCGGCGGTCAAGAGCGTGTCGCCACAGAAGATCGAATTGGCGCCGGCGAAGAAGCAAAGAGCCTGCGTCTCATCGCTCATCTCGGTACGACCCGCTGAGAGGCGCACGAACGAGGTCGGCATCATGATGCGGGCGAGCGCGATGATGCGCACGAACTCGATGGGATCGACCTGCTTCCGGTTCTCGAGCGGCGTGCCCGGGATCGGGATCAGCATGTTGATCGGCACGCTCTCGGGATGCTCGTCGAGGTTGGCGAGCGTCACCAGCATGTCGATGCGGTCCTCGATGGTCTCACCGAGGCCGACGATGCCGCCGGAGCAGACCTTGATGCCCGCTTCGCGCACGCGCGCCAGCGTGTCGAGCCGGTCGGCGAAGGAACGCGTCTTGATGATCTCGGAGTAATAGCGCTCGGAGGTGTCGATGTTGTGGTTGTAGTAGTCGAGGCCGGCGTCCCTGAGCTTGGCAACGTCGTCGTCGGAGAGCATGCCGAGCGTCATGCAGGTCTCCATGCCGAGCGCCTTCACGCCTTCGACCATAGCAACCACGGTATCCATGTCGCGCGCCTTGGGCTGGCGCCACGCGGCGCCCATGCAGTAGCGCGTCGCGCCCTGGGTCTTGGCCTTCCTCGCCTCCTCAAGGACGCGCTGGACCTCCATCAGCTTCGAGGCCTTGAGGCCGGTGCCCGCCGCGTGGTGGGCCGACTGGCTGCAGTAGCCGCAGTCCTCGGCGCAGCCGCCGGTCTTGATGGAGAGCAGGCGGGCGAGCTGGACCTTGTTGGGGTCGAAGTGGCGCCGCTGCACGGTCGCGGCCCGAAACAGGAGGTCGTTGAAGGGCAGGTCGTGGATCGCCTGCGCCTCGGCACGGGTCCAGTCATGACGGACCGGGTCGGCGGTGGTGGCAGGCATCTGGACGACGTGGACGTTCATCGATGGGCTCTCTCGGCGTGGTTCTTCCTGGATGTTTGCACTGCGAAGGGACGGGACCGCAAGGCCCATGTGCGGGCGGGGCTCCGTCTCTCCGGCGGGCAAGGCCCGAAATTTAGGGATGGATTGTCAACCATACCGGATCAATGGCCGCTTGCGCTCCCCCAGGACAGGTGGAAATCTTGTCTCGCTTGTTCGGGATTCCGGCCGGTCGACGGTCCGGACTCGGATTTTGGGGAGACCACCATGGACCTGACGCAACTGCTTATCCAAGCCGCCAGCGGCGCGATCGGCGGCAATGCCGCCGCCGCC
>JAFKKW010000441.1:2083-8777 GCA_017304275.1 Hyphomicrobiales bacterium
ATCGGCGGCAATGCCGCCGCCGCCGTCACCAAGAACGATTCCCTCGGAACGCTGGGCAATACCATTGCCGGCGCGCTCGGCGGCGGCCTCGGCGGCCAACTGCTCGGCTCGCTGCTCGGCCTCGGCGGCGCCGCCGCGACCTCCGGCCTCGACATCAACGCGATCATCAACGGCTTCGCCACGGGTGGCGTCAGCGGTGCGCTGACCGCTCTGGTGCTCGGCTTCATCAAGGCCAAGCTCGCCGGCTGATCCTGGTCCGGCCGTCATCTGAAGACTGGCCCCGCGTTTTTTGCTGGGCCAGTGCGGTCGCTATGCGATCCGGCCGCCGCCTTTGCGCGTGATGGCGACGATCGAGGGACGGGGCGGGACGCCGTCCGCGAAATCGGGCCACCGCGTTCCGGGATTCTCGAACGTGGACACGGGTCCGTCGTCCTCGGTTTCGCCAGGGTGCTGGACGGCGACGAAGAACGTCTCCAGGTCCGGCGTGAAACAGGGACCGCACATCTCGGCGCCGGTCGGAACCTGGAAGAAGCAGCGGGCGGTGCCGCGTCCCCGCCCCTCGGTCTCGACGGCCCAGATGCCGTCGGCGCGGCCGGTGCGTTTGGGGGAATTGCCGTCGGTTGCGACCCAGAGGCGGCCCTCGGCATCGACGGTGCAGTTGTCGGGCATGCCGAACCAGCCGTTCTCGCTCGTCGCGGCGCTGAAGGTGGCGCCGACGGTGGCGATCCTGGGCGATCCGCAGCGCAAAAGAATATCCCATGTGAAGGTGTCGGACGCGTGGTCCCCGCCATCGGGCGTGATCTCGATGATGTGGCCGAACAGGTTCTCGGCACGCGGATTGGCGGCATCCGTATCGCCCGCCTTGCGCTTCGCATTGTTGGTCAGCATCAGATAGACCTTGCCGGTCTTGGGATTGACGTCGATGTCCTCGGGGCGGTCCATGCGGGTTGCACCGAGCAGGTCGGCGGCAAGGCGCGTGTGGATCAGAACGTCGCCCTGGTCCCTGAAGCCGTTGGCCTCATTGAGCCAGACCTGTCCATCCTTGTTGGCGCTGCCGTGAACGAGCGGCAACCATTGGCCGGTGCCGTCGGCATGGAAGCGGGCGACGGAGAGGGTGCCCCTGTCGAGCAGGTCCCGATTGGCCTCACGGTTTCCGGGATCGACCTTGCCGTCGGTCACGAAGCGGTACACGTAGTCGAAGCGCTCGTCGTCGCCCTGGTAGACGACGAAGCGTCCGTCGCCGTTGACGATGTTGCCCGCGCCCTCGTGCTTGAAGCGCCCCATCGCCGTGCGCTTCTTGGGCATGGAGGTGGGATCGAAGGGATCGATCTCGACCACCCAACCGAAGCGGTTGGGCTCGTTGGGCTCCTTGGCAGCGTCGAAGCGGTCGTGGAAGCGGCCCCAGGCGAACCACTCGGCCGGGGCGCCGTAGCGGCGCAGCGCACGGCCCTCGAGAGTCAGCGGCTCGGCGGCGCTCTTGCTCCAGAAGTAGCCGTTGAAGTTCTCCTCGCAGGTGAGCCAGGTGCCCCATGGCGTCACGCCGCCTGCGCAGTTGTTGAGCATGCCTTTGACGCGCGTGCCGGTGGGGTCGGCGGAGGTCTTCATGCGCCCGTGGCCGGCGGCGGGGCCGGAGACGGTCATCTCCGTGTCGGCGGTGATGCGGCGCGCGTACTTCGAATTCGGCACGACGCTCCACTTGCCGCCGTTGCGGCGGATCTCGATCACCGAGCCGCCATGCGCCATCATCTCGGCGTCGACGATCTCGCGCGTCACGGCGGAGAAGTCGGCGTTCTTGTCGCTTCGCGGCGCGAGGCCCGGGAACATGAGCTCGCCGTTGGTGTACTCGTGGTTGACGACGAGCAGGCCGTGATCGGAGCGGCCTTCGAGCGGAATGAAGCCCAGGAAGTCGTTGTTGTAGCCGAACTGCAGCTTCTGCGCGGCGGCGTCCGGCTTGCCGGGGGCGAATGCGGGCGCATGGGGCAACACGGCATCGCCCCAGCGGATCAGGATGTCGGCGTCGTAGCCTTCCGCGACGTGGTGCGTCGGGGACGATGGTGCGACGGAAAGCTCCGCGAAATCGAACGGCGAGGGGGCGAGCGTCTGCTCCTTGGCCTCGGCGGCCTCGAGGGCCCGCGGCCAGAGAACCTCGGAGGCAACGGAGACGGCGACGAGGCCCTGCATCAGGTCGCGGCGCGACAGCCGCGCGGCCACCATGTCGCCCAACGTCGGATTGCCGGTCGGGTTGGAGCCCTCGTTCTCGGCGGCTTCGAAAGCGACGGACGGGGGGCGCGGGGTATGGGTCATGACAACCTCGGAAGCGCGGTTTTGCGCTCCCTTAGCGGGTCCAGATCACTTGCTCATGACGCTTGCTGACGCAACGCTTGGAAATCATCAGGGTATCGACCAAAAGCGATCACGGGGCGCAATACTTATCAACATTTCGTCATTGTCTTCTTCTTATCGAATTGATCCTGATCATTTGCATTCGGGACTTGTTCGTGCCTAGCTTTGAGGCAGCAATCAAGAGATCAGAGCCAAGTGCAGCTCCGATCCAGGTGGGAGTAAATGCGATGGGTATGGGTCACCAAACCGACTTCGATCCGAACGCATTCGGACCCTTTGGGCCCTTGGTTCAGACATATCTGACGGCATTTGAAAGTCTGGGCCTGCTGCCCGGCGAGGCGGGGCCTCAGATTCCGCAACGCGTGAGCGCTCCGCTGAAGGCGGCAGCGCGATGCCAACTCGAGGTCGTCGGCCTCGCAAACCGCCGGACGCAAGCTTACCTGCAGATTCCGGCGCGTCTCGCGCAATGCCGGTCGCCGCACGATCTGCTCAACGAGCAGATGTCGTTCTGGCGCATCGCGGCCGAGCAGTACGGCGAGACCTATCGCAGGATCTTCGACACGTGGGCGGGAACCGACGTCTGGACTTATCCGAGTGCGCGTTCGGGCGTCGCAGAGCGCGATTACATCAACTTCAACGGTACGGGCAGCAAAGAGAGCCTGCCGGCGCGTGGCGAGCCGTCCGGTGGCAAACAGCGTCGCGTCGCCTGATCAGGTACGCTCCCTCGTTTTACGATGTCTTTCGAGGCGCCCGGCTCCGAACAGGTTCCGGGCGTTTTCGTTTCTGTACCGATCCGCAGTGATCGTGGACCGTGCCGGGCAGCCTGCTAGAGCCGTTCCGGCTCTAGGTCTTTGTTTGGCCGTGCTTGTTATCGGACTTCGTGAGGCACGGCTTCGCCATGACCCGGTTCCCACTTTTCCGGAAAGCACTCTAGTTGAGCGCGTTGAGCCCGTCGCCGAAGCCTGCGAGCGAGATCGGGATGCCGATGCCGGCTTCCTCCGTCTGGAAGATGATGAAAATCGCCGTCTTCCCCGATTTCAGCCTGTCGATCAGCTTGTCGTCGACCGTCACCTGCGCGTAGCAGGCGAACGTATGACAGCGCAGGAACGGCGCATGGCCGATGTCGTCGCCATCGACCTTGAGGCCGATGCCCGGCGGCAGGAGAACGCCGACCGGCGCGAACACGCGCAGCACCTTCGTTCCGTTCGAGAATTTCTGGAAATAGATGGTGAGGCCGACGTTCTTGCGATCCTCGGCCGTCACGCTCTGGACGAGGGCGCAGATCTCGTTCTTCGCTCCCGGCGGCGGTGGCTTGCACACGTATTGCCAATCGCCGTACTGGCCCTTCACCTCCCCGCCGAACTGCTGTTGGAGGGCTGCGTCCTTTGCATCCTGAGCCGCGGCATCGGAGATGAGGAAATCCGTCTTCACAAGTCCGGTTAGAGCCATGCTTAACGCAGTGCACAAGACGCCGAAGAGGATTCGCCGGGCTGTGATCGCGCGCCGTACCGGCCGGCGTTCAGAGGATGTCATGTGAGTTGAAGAGTCCTCGATAAGCTGCGGATCAAATGACGCCGAACGTTGGGAAACAGAGGGTGATCGCCTCTCTCCGCTGCGTTCGTCTCGGCGAGGAAAAAGGCCAAAGTGGGACTCACGCCGCGCGTGCCGGCGATTGCCTGCGGAAGGCGGATAGGCTCCCGCCGGGCTGGTCTGTGCGAGGAATATTTTGCGTTGCAATAAGGTGTCTCCCCATCCCTCGGTATCGACAACGCGTGGTTATGACGCAGAAAACTTGACTTGAGACAAGTTTGACGATTGTGCTGTGTGTGGATTGGGAGACTCCGACGTTACCGCGCGCGCTCAGGGTGGTGAGTGCTGCGAGACGCGGTCGCGCGCGGTTCCCGCCGAGCTGGCGGTGACGCCGGTAGGAACATTCGGCAAGATCGGATGACCGACATCAGGGAGATTTCCGGCATCGTCGCCGGAATTACGGAATCGGGGAGCGCATTAATGTTGAAATGGATTCGGAAGTGTATGCCTCAGACGGCGCTGGCCGGGCTTCTCGCCCTGCTGTTCGTGCCGGGCGCGGCGATGGCCAACAACGGGCTGGGGCATGCCTTGCCCGGCCAGATGGGCTTGCAGGAAGCGGCCACGCCGATCTCCCATGAGCTTCACACATTCTACGATCTGACAAACATCATCATCATCGCGATCGCGATCTTCGTCCTGATCCTGCTCCTCTACGTGATGTTCCGCTTCAACGAGAAGAGCAATCCGACCCCCAGCACCACCACCCATCACACGCTCCTCGAAGTGGCCTGGACCGTGATCCCCATCCTGATCCTGGTGGTGATCGCCATCCCCTCGTTCAAGCTGCTGATGAATCAGTACACGTATCCGAAGCCCGATCTCACGATCAAAGCGATCGGCAATGCCTGGTTCTGGGAGCACGAGTATCCGGACTACGGCAACTTCAACGTCACCTCCAACATGCTGACCGATGAAGAGGTGGCCGAGCGCAACGCCAAGGGCGTCCCCTCGCCGCGTCTTCTGTCGGTCGACAACGAGATCGTCGTGCCCGTGAACAAAGTGGTGCACGTGCTCGTGACCTCGAACGACGTGATCCACAACTGGACCATTCCGTCGTTCGCGTCCAAGACCGACGCCGTGCCCGGCCGTGTCACCGCGACCTGGTTCCAGGCCGAGAGGGAAGGCATCTTCTACGGCCAGTGCTCGGAGCTCTGCGGCCTCAATCACGCGTTCATGCCGATCGCGGTGGGCGTCGTCTCGGAGCAGGTGTTCAACGAGTGGGCCGGTGCGATGCAGGCCAAGGACCGCAAGAAGGCGCGGGAAATCCTCGACAAGGTCGCGCTCGACCAGGCCGGCATCAAGACCGTCGCCGACAGCGCTTCGGCGCAAGCGCGCTAATCGCCATGGGCGCCGCTTCCTCGGGGAGGGAGCGCCCAACCAAAGCCAGGAATGGAAACACCCAGGTCAAAAGGGTTTCGAACAATGGGTAGCACCGCACACGCCGGCCACGACGATCACGATCACGCCCCAACCGGGCTGCGTCGTTGGCTGTTTTCCACGAACCACAAAGACATCGGTACGATGTACCTGATCTTCGGCATGATCGCCGGTCTCATCGGCGGCGGGCTGTCGATCGCCATGCGTCTCGAGCTCGCAGAGCCGGGCATGCAGTATTTCTCCAACCCGCACATGTTCAACGTGTTCGTGACCGGCCATGGTCTCATCATGGTGTTCTTCATGGTCATGCCGTCGACGATGGGCGGGTTCGGCAACTGGTTCGTGCCGCTCATGATCGGTGCGCCGGACATGGCGTTCCCGCGCATGAACAACATCTCGTTCTGGCTGCTGCCGGTTGCGCTCACGCTGCTGCTCATCTCGATGTTCGTCGAGGGACCGTCGGGCATGCACGGTGTCGGCGCAGGCTGGACGCTTTACGCGCCGCTCTCGACCGCGGGACACCCCGGTCCGGCGGTGGACTTCGCGATCCTTTCGCTGCACGTCGCGGGCGCTTCGTCGATCCTCGGCGCGATCAACTTCATCACGACCATCTTCAACATGCGCGCTCCGGGCATGACTCTGCACAAGATGCCGCTGTTCGCATGGTCCGTGCTGATCACCGCGTTCCTGCTGCTGCTGTCGCTGCCGGTGCTCGCGGGCGCCATCACGATGCTGCTCACGGATCGCAACTGCGGCACGACGTTCGTCTCGCCGGCCGGCGGCGGCGACCCGATCCTCTACCAGCATCTGTTCTGGTTCTTCGGGCATCCCGAGGTCTACATTCTGATCCTGCCGGGCTTCGGCATGATCAGCCACATCGTGTCGACCTTCTCGCGCAAGCCCGTGTTCGGCTACCTCGGCATGGCGTATGCCATGGTCGCCATCGGCCTGGTCGGCTTCATCGTGTGGGCGCACCACATGTATGCGGCCGGTATCTCGGTCAACACGCAGGCCTACTTCGTGTTCGCGACCATGGTCATCGCGGTTCCGACGGGCGTGAAGATCTTCTCGTGGATCGCCACCATGTGGGGCGGGTCGATCCAGTTCAAGCTGCCCATGATCTTGGCCTTGGGCTTCATCTTCCTGTTCACGGTCGGCGGTGTGACCGGCGTCATGCTGGCGAACGCCGGCGTCGACCGCGCGCTGCACGACACCTACTACGTCGTTGCGCACTTCCACTACGTGCTGTCGCTCGGCGCGGTGTTCTCGATCTTCGCGGGCTACTACTACTGGTTCCCGAAGATGACCGGCTACATGTACTCGGACTTCTGGGGCAAGCTGCACTTCTGGATCACTTTCATCGGTGCCAACGTGCTGTTCTTCC
>JAFKKW010000442.1 GCA_017304275.1 Hyphomicrobiales bacterium
GAGGAGGCACACGTCGATCCGGCTGCAGCAGCGGGGTTTCTGCTGCGAACGATACGCCGCCTCAACGCCAAGGTGACATTCGGTCATGACGGGGCGGAGGATGATGCAGACTATGTGATCGATTGCCGGGGCATGGGAGCCAACCAGGATGTCACGGCCCTGCGCGGCGTCAGAGGCGAGCGGATTGTCATTCAGAATCCGGCCATCACGCTCAAACGCCCGGTCCGTCTCCTGCATCCTCAGGCGCCGCTCTACGTCGTTCCGTGGGGCATGGGAACCAACATGATCGGAGCAACGGTGATCGAAAGCGAGGAGCGCTCGCCTGTGACGCTGCGCTCGGCGCTTGATCTGCTGGCGACGGCTTACGCGCTCCATCCCGCGTTCGGCGATGCCCGGATTGTGGGCATCAACGCCGGAGTGCGTCCTGCGTTTCCCGACAACGTGCCGCGAGTCATCGTGCGCGAACGGCGGATCATCGTGAATGGACTCTACCGCCACGGCTTCCTGCTCGCTCCGGCATTGGCCGAGCTGGTCGCGGACTATCTGGAGGGAGGCGCGGCCCTGAGCCCGCTCATTTCCGAGGAATGAGGTCCCCTGGTAAGGAATCGATCCTCGGGTAGGTGCGGCATCCTCTAACCTCTTCGGCGTTTGAAGTCGGACATGAAGCTTGCGAGCGCGTCCACGGCCGTGTCCGGAACCGCGTTGTAGAGCGATGCGCGGATGCCGCCGACGTCGGGATGGCCGCGCAGGTGGTAAAGCCCCTGCGCCTGCGCCTCCTGGAGAAACATGAGGTCGAGCGCGGGGTCGGGAAGATGGAAGCACACGCTGATCGATGAGCGGCAGGGCGACGACGCCGGACAGCGGTAGAAGCCGTCGTCGTCGATCTCCGCATAGAGCTTGGCGCTCTTGACCTCGTTCCTTGCCTGGGCCGCTGCCAGCCCGCCTTGCGCCCGCAGCCAGGCCAGCATCCGGCTCGCGACGATCACCGCGAACGTCGGCGGCGTGTTGACCCGGGATCTGGCCGCGGCTTGACGGCCGTAGTCGAAGGGAGCCGGCGTCCCGCATTGGGCGTGGCCGAGCAGGTCCTGGTGCACGATCAAGAGCGTGAGACCTGCAGCGCCGAGATTTTTCTGCGCGCTTGCATAGATGAGACCGAACCGTGAGACGGGAATCGGCCGCGTCAGGAAATCGGCCGTCATATCTGCCACCAGCGGCACATCGCCCGCCTCGGGGAACGTGTGGAACTGCAGGCCGTCCGCGGTCTCGTTGGTCGTGTAGTGGCAATAGGCGGCATCGGGCGAGCGATCCCACGTTTCAGCATCCGATAGCGTGGAACCATGACGCCCGGCGATCACGCGAACGTCGCCATACGGCCGCGCCGCAGCGATTGCGCGTCTCGACCAATGCCCGCTCTCGACGTAGTCGCAATGCGATGCGCTTCCGAAGAGGTTCATCGGAAGAAAGGTGAACTGCGCCGATGCACCGCCCTGCAGGAACAGGACGCGATAGCAGTCGGGCAGATCGAGAAGCACCCGGAGGTCGTGCTCGGCAAGCGCTGCAATGTCGGCGAACGCCTGGTCCGTGAACGGCAGCTCCAGGGCGGAGAGCCCTGAGCCCTGCCATTCCGCGACATCCGCGCGGAGCGTACCGAGCACGTCTTCGGGGATCTTGGAGCAGGCCGATGCGAAACTGAAAATCGGCACGCTCACCCCTCATCGTCAGAGCAAGGAAAAGCCATGCGCGCCGCCGACCATGAGCATCAGCGTGGCCACCGAGAGCACGGTGTTGGTGCGCGAGGAGAGGAACGTGATGCGGGCACATCTCAGCCGCTCATCGGTCGAGGCGGGCCGAAACCCCAGAACCTTCTTCTGGTGCGGCCACAATATCAGCCACAGATTGAGCACCATCAGCGTTCCGGTCCAGACGCCGAGACCGATGGTGGCTGACGGGCCGGAAAGCGTGAGAGCATCGACGAAATCGCCCCGTCGCCAGAGCATGTAGAGACCCGTCGCGAGCACGATCAGCGACGCATGGCGGAAAATACCGTGCTCACGCTTGGACGCCCGGATGAATACGTCGCGCGCCGTCTGTGGCGGGTCGGACGGCAGGACGCGCCGGAACCGAGGCATCTGCACCACATTCACCCAGTTATGTCCGACCCAGATGATGACACCCGCCACGTGCAGCAGCCGTGCAGAGAGATCGAGGATGGCGAAATCCATGGGTGTGTCTCGATCAGCGAGTGCCCATGCGCCTTGGGTAGCCACCCTCGCGCATGATCAACGGCATCTGATCCCGGTGCGTCTCGGCCCCGCTGATCAGCGCATCGATGAGGGGGCGATGGGGCGACTTGGCGCACACCGGGTCCGTGTTGGCGGCATCGCCGGTCATCAGGTAGGCTTGGCAGCGGCAGCCGCCGAAATCCTTCTCTTTCTCGCTGCAGCTCCGGCACGGCTCCTTCATCCAGGAGTCGCCACGGAACTTGCTGAAGGCCGGCGATTGCGTCCAGATCCAGTCGAGCCCGTGCTCACGCACGTTGGGGAACTCGAGTCCCTCGATGAGGCGGGCTTCCTGGCAGGGAAGCGCGGTGCCGTCCGGCGCGATCGTCAGATGGATCGAGCCCCAGCCGTTCATGCACGCTTTGGGACGGCTGTCGTGGTAGTCGGGCACCACGTAGTAGATCGTGAGCCGCTTCCCGAGGCGCTCGCGCGCCGCTTTGACCTCCGCCTCCGAGCGGGCGAGCTGCTCGCGCGTGGGCAGGAGCTCGGACCGGTTCAGCAGCGCCCAGTTGTAGTATTGCAGGTTGGCGAACTCGACATACTCGACGCCGAGATCCGCCGCGAGCTCGATGAACGCGGCGGTCTGATCGATATTGTAACGGCTGACCGGCACGTTCAGGACCATGGGAAAGCCCTCGGCCTTGATTGAGCGCGCGATCGCGATCTTGTGCGCGAACACGTCGAGTCCGACGAGCTTTTCATTGAGTTCCTGGTCGCAGGCCTGAATGCTGAGCTGGATCTGCTTCAGCCCCGCCTTCTTCAGCGCCCGAAGCCGCTTCTCGTTGAGGCCCACGCCGGACGTGATCAGGTTCGTATAGTAGCCGAGGCGGTCCGCCTCCTCGACCAGCTCCTCGAGATCCCGTCGCAACATCGGCTCGCCGCCGGTGAACCCGAGCTGCAGCGATCCGAGCCGACGCCCCTCGCGCAGCACGGCCTTCCACTCTTTCGTGGTGAGTTCGTTGCGATAGCGGTCGAAGTCGACCGGATTGCTGCACCAGGGGCATTTGAGAGGGCATTTGTAGGTCAGCTCGATCACGAGCCAAAGCGTCATGCCGAGGCCGTCAAGACTTAATCCGGATCCAGCCTTTGGCATGGGCGACCTCCAAGAACGTGAGAACCTCTGCGCCGAGATTGCGCTTGTCGTAGCGGCGTGCGAGCTCCGCGGTGCCGTCTGCGATGGAGGCAGCGCCGGTGCAGGCCTCCAGGATCGCGGCTGCTGTATGGTTCAGCTTCACGATCCCTTCGGGGTAGAGTAGCACATGGGCTTGCTGCGGCTCTTCCCATCGGAAGTGATAGTTCGGATTGAGCTCGACCACGTCCTCCGGTCTGAGCCGCCGTTCGACCTCCATGTGCTCCTCCTCACTGAGGGCTCCTTGCGGAGCCTCCCCCTCAGCGAACGTAGACGTAGGCGGTCACTTCGAATCCGAGGCGCACGTCGCAATATGCGGGCGCAACCCAGGTCAAGGTGACGTTTCCGTCGATGCAGGCGGTGTCGAGGGCATTCATTCGGGGTTCCTCCTTAATTGTGACGAGAGGGCCGTTGCGGCCCTGCGCGCACTATCCCGCGCACTGCCTCTGCTCCTTTGACTTTTGTTAAACGGCCACCGGCAGGGCGGCAGAGATGGGTCGCTCTCACGGTCTTTTGATGGGTTGGGCTCCCGCACGGCCGGCGGCGATCGGTCTACGCATCGTCGTCGGGCGCAAACTCGACGAAGCTGAGAAGCCGGCTGATATCGGCGATGCTGATGGTTCCGCGCTCGGCGGTCACGCCGTGCGAGCGCAGTTGCGCCAGCGCGCGCGAAAAGCTCTCGGGCTTCATGCCGAGCCGGTTGGCCAGCAGGCCCTTCTCGAAAGGCAGCTCGATGACAGCCTCGCCTTTGCGAACCTTGGTCATGCGGACCAGGAAATCGGCGATCCGCTGCGGAGCCGAGCGCACCTTGATCTGCTCGATCTGCTCGACGAGGAACTTGAGCTGATAGGACGCTGAGGCGAGCATCGACATCGCCAGCGCCGGCCGCTCCTCGATGCGCGCGCGAAAGGCAGCACCGTCAACCCTGAGCAGACGCGACGGAGCCACGATCTCTCCGCTCGCCGGATAGCGTCCGCCGAGGAAGATGGCGGCCTCGGCAAAGGTCTCGCCGGCCGTGAAAACGTGAAGCACCACCTCGAGCCCGTCGGGGGTCGTTCGATAGATCTTCACCCATCCGTCGAGGACGATGAAGAAGGCATCGGCGGGCTCCCCTTGCAGGAAGAGCGTGACGCCCTTCTCGTAGTGCCGGGGTGCCGCGTGACCGACGAGCGCCTGCGCCGTTTGCGATGCCATCGCACCGAAAAGCGGCGTGGACTTGATGATGTCCCAGTCAACTTCGTCCATGAGTCCAAGCGAACCTGGATGTGACCTCTGGATGTCCGCCTTCATGCGCCGCTCGGCGCCGGACGGCCTTGACGTAGGACAACGAACGCTCGGGATTTCCGCCGCTGGCGTGCCGGATCAACTATATTTGATCACAGCGTCGGGCGCTCAGACGCCGTGGCGCCGAAGTACGGTCTCGATGTCGCCGACACTTCTGATCTCCATCATTTCGTCGATGGAAAGACGAATGGAGAACGTCGTCTCCAGGGTGCGGATCAAGGCGATGTGTTGCAGCGAATCCCATCGTCCGACATCGTCCGGCGATGTCGCTCGTGTGAGCGGGCCGGTATAGTGGAATACCTCGGCGAAGATCGACGAGATCTCCGGGTAGGTTAGCGTCGACGCGGATGCAGGTCCGTGCATTCAGATCTCCCAGGTTGCGGTCACGTGGCGCGAAGCCGGCGCATCTGGCGCGTCGGTAGCGACTAGCCATGTCGTTCTCCCGTCCTCGCCCTCGCCGGTCTGCGCGAAGCCGCACGAGGCATAGAAATCGCGGACCATGGCGTTCCTCGGCGTCGGGACATAGATGCCCCGGACGCGACGGACGCCGCGTCGCCTGAGCGCGCCGATCAGCTCTCCCAGGAAAGCGCGCTCGATCTCCCGCCCGATCACGCGGCAGCTCATGAGCAACGTGCGGATGGTCGCCTCGTCCCCGTCGATAGCGACCGTGGCGGCGACCACGATGCCGTGGTCTCCGAACCTGTCGGTAACCGTTCCGAGCACGGCAATCCCGCCGCTCTCGTGTGCCGCGACGCGCGCGATCTCCGCTTCTGTGAGGCGTTGCGTCGTTAGGTTGAACTGGTTGGTCCGCTGGTGCATCTGCGCCGCGCGCGCCAACGTCGTGCCGCGCACGAAGCTCATGACGAGATGCTGCTCGAGACTTGCAAGATAAGCATCGAGGCTCGCCGCGTTCGCCTTCGCGCTCTGCACCTCGCGGCCGACGGCATAGAGCGTCGCACGCGTCTCGTCCTCGGCGGTGAGACGAATGGGCCAGGTCGCGCTCAGGGACCGCAGCCACAGCGGCCGCTCCGCCGGATCGTCAGGCAGCTCCGGAACCAGCACCTCGGGGCAGAGCTGTCGCATCGCCTCTCGCTCGTACGGGCTGTCGTCGAGGAAGACGAAACTGTCGAGAGCGAGGTTGAGCGAGGCGGCGAGCTTGCGGATGTTTTCGGGCTTCGGCTCCCAATTGACGGCGACGGCCGCGAAGTCGTCCGGCCGCAATACCATGCCCGGGTGACGCTCGAACACCGACACCGCGTCGGCGTTGTTCTTGCTCAGGCCAACGAGCAGAAGCCCCTGCCCCTTGAGCCGCAGGCACTCCTCCTGCAGGGCTCGAAACGCATTTCCAGGCGCGTCGTGTCCGCAGGCCAGCCGCTCGATCCCGTCGTCTCCGAAGACCCCGCCCCACAGCGTATTGTCGAAGTCGATGGCCAGCACTTTCGCCGGCCCGCGCTGCATGAGCCGCCACGCCTCGGCGAACGCCCCTGCCAGGAGCCGCGCCGCCTCGGCCGAGTAGGCAAGCCGGCCGTAGTACCAAAGCCTCGCGTCGCCGTGGCTTTGCACGGACAGCGGCGCGAGCGCGCGATCGGCATCGACGACGACGATCCTGTCTGACCGCATCGCGGCGTCGAGGAGACGCGCGTTCAGGAGGTCAACGGCATGACGGAAACCGAGCGCATGTCGTCGATCCAGAAGTCCCGCCGTGGGCGCCGGTGGGATCGGGAGGGTATTGACGAGCAGCGGCACCTGCGCGCGGGCAGTGAACGCATCCAGCACGTCGCCGAGCGTATCGGCACAAGCGGCGAGCCGGTTCGCCATCTCGGCCGATCCGAGCCGCCAGTCCCACGGCACGAGGCTCTCGGGATCGAGCAATACGACAAGGGCGTCCGCGTCATCCGGCGGGCCCAACAGCGCGGCACGCGCGCCCCCGAACGGGGCTTCCGTGCTCTCGGCCCGCC
>JAFKKW010000443.1:0-9363 GCA_017304275.1 Hyphomicrobiales bacterium
CGTATGGGCGGACACGCCGCGCATCAGCGTCCGCCATCGGGCGCGCCTTGCGCATGAGACATGCGACGTTGCCGTCATTGGCGCGGGGATCAGCGGAGCCCTGGCGGCGTTAAAGCTCGCTGCGGGCGGCCATGACGTGGTCGTCGTTGCCGACCCAGACGCCGGCCGTGAGGTCGGACGTGTAGCCGACGAACCAAGCGTCGCGGAAATCCTGCGAGGTGCCGGTCTTGCCGGCGACCGTGCGGCCGGGGATGGCCGCGCGGCGGCCGGTGCCCGTGGCGACGGCCGCGCGCAGCATGTCGTCCATGGCGGCGACGGAGGCACGCGGAATCGCGACGTCCGACCTGGCATCGATGCGCTGGAAGAGCACCTTTCCGCCGCCGGTGCGCACGCGGCGGATGGCATAGGGCTCGTTGACGTAGCCGCCGTTGGCGAATGCGGCATAGGCGCCGGTGAGGTCGAGCAGAGAGACCTCGGACGTGCCGAGGGCGAGGGAGGCATCCTTGCGCAGCGGCGATTTCATGCCGAGGCGGCGCGCGGTGGCGGCAACCATGTCGGGGCCGGCGTCGAGCGTCAGGCGCACGGCGACGGTGTTGAGCGATTGGGCCAGGGCGTTGCGCAATGTCGTCTGCCCGAGGTAGCGACCGCTGTCGTTTTTCGGCGACCAGCGTCCGGCCCTGATCGGGGCGTCCTCGACGATGCTGTCGGGGGTCAATCCGCGCTCGACGGCTGTCAGGTAGACCACGGGCTTGAAGGCGGAGCCCGGCTGGCGATGAGCCTTCACCGCGCGATTGAACTGGCTGTCGGCATAGGAGCGTCCGCCGACGAGCGCGCGTATGCCGCCATCGGCGGCGAGCACGACGACCGCCGCCTGACCGGCATCGAGGGCTTCCCCGCGCCCCGCCAACGCGCGCTCGACGATCTCGCCCGCCCGCCGCTGCAGATCGGCGTCCAGCGTGGTCTCGATCACGATCTCATCGCGGTCGGCATCCTCGAAGCGCGCTGCCGTATCGAGCACGAAGTCGACGGCATAGGCCATCTCGGCCTGATCGGGGGCGCGCATCGACGGCGAGAAGCGGATCTCGGCGGCGCGCGCCGTGGCAGCCTCGGACGGGCTGATGAAGCCTGCCTCCCGCATCTTGTCGACGACGAGGCGGCCACGCGTGACCGCCTGCACGGGGCTCGCGCTCGGCGCATACTTAGACGGCGCCTTGAGCAGCCCGGCGATCACGGCGGCTTCCGGCAACGACAGGTTGCGGGCGGATTTGGCGAAGTAGCGCTGCGATGCGGCCTCGATGCCGTGGGCCCCGCCGCCGAAGTAGACGCGGTTCAAGTAGAGCTCGAGAATCTCCTGCTTCGAAAGCCGAAGCTCGAGCCAGAGCGCCATCACCAGCTCCTCGGCCTTGCGCGACCAGGTGCGCTCCGAGGAAAGGAACAGGTTCTTGGCAAGCTGCTGCGTGATGGTCGAGCCGCCTTGCGCCAGGCGGCCTGCACGCAGGTTCGTGACCGCCGCGCGCAGCATGCCCAGCGCATCGACGCCGGGATGGTCGAAGAAGCGCCGGTCCTCGATCGCCACCACTGCGTCGGCGGCGTGTGGCGGCAGCATGTCGAGCGGGATGTAGGCTCGCGAGATGCCGCGCTCGGCCAGCGGACTGCCGTCGCGCGCCATGATGCGGATGACCGGGCCGGTCGCCTTGGGCCGCATGGCGAGCGGATCGGGGAAGACGACCGTGTAGTAGATGAAAAGCGCGCCGACCGCAGCGGTTGCCACCAGGAGCAGCAGCAGCGGTCCGAGCAGCAGGATGCGGAAGCGGAACGGCAGGGACGCGCGCCGGTCCTCGTCGGGCGGCGGGAGATGCCCCCACTCCGGCTCGGGTCCCCATTCGGGATGGCGGAAGCGATCCGGCCGGTCCGGTCGCCAATGATCGTGGCCCTCGTACCCCATTGCGCTTTCGGCCCCACACGCGAAACGTGCAGTCTAGGCGCAGCATGGCTAAGAGCGCGTTAAGCCGGTCGCTCAGCGGCTGGTGAACAGCGCGGCGATGAGGCCCAGGAGAATGCGGGCTGCGATGGTGAAGAACATGAAGAGAAGCTGGCGCTCTTCGAGCAGCAGCTCGACCCAGATGTTGTACTTGGGGTCGATGCCGGTCGAGGTGAGCAGGCTTTTGAGATCGCGTGCCCAGCCGAGCATCATCGACAGGGTCTCGGGTGAGTTGTAGCCGACCAAAGCCAGCGCGAACGCACCGAGAATGAGCGATAGAAAGATCGTGCTGGTGCCCACCAGAAGACGCAAAAACATGTGGCCACTCCCGTCCGCGCGATGCCGCACACCCGTCGGGCGCGATATCGCTCCACCCGTCTTGACCGAGACCCCCGCCGTCCCAACATGATGCAGGGCGTTAACCGCCCCGCGCGCAAACCTAGGTCCACCGCGCGCGGGAGACAAGGTTCTTTGCGTGGGGGCGTTCTCACCCGGATGAAGGCAAGCACCGTCGAGCGTTATTCGGATCCCGTCATCGAGGCATCCGTCGCCCGTATCGAAGCCGTGTCCCGGCTCATGGACGACCTGTTCGAGATCCCCGGCACCAACGTGCGCGTCGGGCTCGACGCCATCATCGGCCTGGTGCCGATCGTCGGCGATCTCATCTCGCAGGCGGTCTCGAGCTACATCATCTGGGAGGCGCGCCAGCTCGGCGTTTCGCGCTTCACGATGGGGCGCATGATCGCCAACTCCGCGCTCGATACGGTGGTCGGTATCATTCCGGTTGCCGGAGATGCGTTCGACGTGATGTTCCGCGCCAACCGCAAGAACCTCGCTTTGCTCAAGGGGCACCTGGCGAAGCACGGTCATGTGCGGCGCCGGGGCGCCGGTGCCGGTCCCGTGATCGACGTGACGGCCCGCTCCGTCGCTTGACGGCGTTTGGCGACGGTCTGTGGCAAACGGGCGTCACTTCTGCGTTCTTCCACGCGCAAGCCTCGAATAACGCTGTGGATTCCTTGCTGGAGCCGTAGTTGCGGCTCTGCGACTCAGTGATGGATAAGGTGTTCATAAATCGCTCGTTCCGGTGTTGCGTCGGCCTCCAGCCTGCTCAAGGATCGCAATGCCAAGGCTCACTTCTTCCATCTCTCTCGCAGTCGCGCTTCTCGTTATCGGCGGGTGCTGCCGCGATACGATCCGCGAGATGGCGTCGCTGAAGGATGGCGTCGCGCCGCGCGCGCAAGCCCGCACGGCCACCGCGACGCCGCGGCGCGAGAGCCGTTCGGCGGAGGTCGTGCACGAGGATGCGGATCAGGCCATCGAGACGGGCTCGATCAAAAAGCCGGACTGCCAAGGGCAGCATCTCGCCTATCAGGCGACCAAGGAATACCTGAAGAACTTTGGCCCCAAGCCGCCGGACCAGCCGGGCGAGCTGGGCCCGTGCACGCCCGATCAGCGGTAGGCTTTCGACTGCGGTCTGTCTGCGATACCGCACATGCCGTGCTGGCCGCGTCGATTATTCTTCATCGGTTTGCTCGTGGAGACTTGCGCGGGTGCCGGCCCCCCGGCCTTCGCCGGGGCAGGCTCCGCCGGCATGACGGTGGTTGGGCGAAAGCCGGCCGCAACAATTTCAACGTCACCTCGGCGCAGGCCGGGGCCTACGCCAGCTTCAACGCATGAGCCCGTCGTCGGGGATGGCTAACCTGCCTCGCGGATCTCGCGGGCGGCGACAATGGCGAGCAGGGCGCGCCAGATCTCGAGCATCGCAAGCGAATCGAGCCCGCAATAGGTGAGCAGGTTCCTGGCGGCCTCGCTGGCTTCGGCGGGCTCAAGCTCGCCGGTGACGATCTTGTTCCAGGTCTCGCTCGCGGTGGCGCCTTCCTGGATGGCGAGGCCCTTATAGGAGAGCCGCGGCACCAGCGCCGGGAGCACCCACTTGATCGACGTCTTGCCGTGGAATCCCGGGTGCACGACCATTTGCGCCGAGAACACATCCATGAGGTCGATGATGCGTCCGTTGACGTTGTCGAGGAACGCCTGCTCGTGCGGCTGACGTTCCGCGAGCTTGGCGTTGATGCCCCGCTCGAATGGCTTGTTCCAGACGATCACGCTGCCTTCGGCGGGGATAGCGCGCTTCAGGGCGTCGATGAACGGCTGATCGGGGCAGTCGGTATCCGTGTAGAGGAACTCGCGGTGGATCGGCTCTCCGTCCGGCTCGGTCACAACGTGCATCGAGAACTGAAACGGGACGTGGTTGAAGGGGCCATAGCCCGCAAAGCGCGGCAGCGCGCAGGGAAACGTCTCGTAGTCGAGGAAGGCGATTGGGTAGCGGATCTCGCTCAGGAACGCCTCGAGCGGAGCGAGATCGACATAGGGCCGGCGCCGCTGTGCAGCCTCGACCTGATGGCGCTGCGGGAGCGAGAGATCGAAATCGGCGGGCACATCGGTGATGGCCAAGATGCCGTCATTGACGAGGGCCTTGAGCTTCTTCGGCGAGGTGCCGATGCGCGTCAGATCGTGGACGCTGTAGTCCGGCACCTCGGGATTGATATAGGCAAAGGTCGTGCACTGGCTGCTGCGGCCCTTGTAAATGCAGGTGCAGGGCGGTGCGGGAAGGGCTGCAAGCTGGATTAGGTCGTGGGCCGCGTCCATCTCGGACGCAACGGTCTCGAACAGCGGCGTCGCGCGGTCGGTGAAGTCTTCGCGCGTGAAGAGACGATCGATGTCCAGCGTGCCGTCGGAGACGTAATCGCCGTTGAGACGAACGAGGTGCAGGCGGCCAAGCGGCACGCCGTTCTCGCGCAGGACGAGCGCCTGGAAGGCGATATCGTGGGCGTAGAGATCGTCCTTGGCCTTGCGGTCGTCGCCACTGGTGGAGGCCTTGACCTCGTAGAGATCGTAGGCGCCTGACGTGCCGTTCCAGACCAGGATATCGCAGGCGGTCGTATAACGCTCCGTTTCGAACACAGGCTGATAGAGGATCTGCGCCCGCTCGGCGACGAGCTGTGCGGTGCCGACCGCATCGCCGCGCCGGATCAGGATGCCGCCGGGAAACAATTGCCGCGCCCGCACGTCCACATCGTTGCCGATCTCGATAATGGCCTGCTCGAAGACCGAGAGCGGCTCGGCGCGATAGACTTCGGGCTTGTGGACCTTCACCCAGGCGTTGTGGGCGCAGTCGCGATAGACGAGGTAATTCGTCTTGCTGAGCTTCATGCCCTCGGCCTCCCCTGATCTGGCCCTCGCGGGCCCAAGCGCCTATCTCAAGTCGGACGCTGAAACCCGCCGCGCGCCCGACCGTACAAAAGGCTGTAAGCTCCGCCAAACCTAGATTGAGGCTTTCCCCGTGCTAATCCGCAGGCCGCCCGACATTCCGCCGTCCGAAATCACCCCGCACAGCGTTTATTTGCGGCGACGCGAGCTTCTGGCCGGTTTGGCAGGTCTGGCGGCGTTCTCTACGCTGCCCAGCCTCGCGGCGCGGGCGGCGCCCACAGCGTTTGCGAAAAACCCGTTCTCGACGGATGAGACGGTCACGCGCCGCGAGGACGCAACCAGCTACAACAACTTCTACGAGTTCGGCACCGACAAGGCGGATCCGGCGGCCAATGCCGGGCCGCTGACCACGACCCCGTGGTCGGTCAGCATCGACGGGCTCGTCGCCAAGCCCGCGACGCTGACGCTCGAGGACATCCTGAAGCCCGTCACGCTCGAGGAGCGCATCTACCGGCTGCGCTGCGTCGAGGGCTGGTCGATGGTGATCCCGTGGGTTGGATTTCCGCTCGCGGATCTCCTGCGCCGCGTGGAGCCGCTCGGCAGCGCGAAGTATGTCGCGTTCGAGACGCTCGTGAGGCCGGCCGAGATGCCGGGACAGCGCGGGCTCTTCCAGCCGTTGCCGTGGCCCTACCGTGAAGGCTTGCGCCTCGACGAGGCCATGCATCCGCTCGCCATCCTCGCCACCGGCATGTACGGCGAGAGCCGCCTTCCGAACCAGAACGGCGCGCCGCTGCGGCTCGTCGTGCCGTGGAAGTATGGCTTCAAGAGCATCAAGTCGATCGTGCGCATCTCGCTCGTGGAGACGCAGCCGCCGACGACTTGGAAGGCGCTCGCGGACGAGGAGTACGGCTTCTATTCGAACGTCAACCCGGAGGTCGATCATCCGCGCTGGAGCCAGGCTACGGAGCGGCGCATCGGCGAGGGCAGCGGCCTGTTCGCCAAGCGCCGCCCGACGCTGATGTTCAACGGCTACGGCGAGCAGGTGGCGCAGCTTTATGCAGGCATGGACCTCCGTGCGAACTATTGATCCCCGGGACATGACGACGACCGCAACGTCCGCGCCGGATCGCAGCCGTCCTTGGACCTGGCCTGCCTGGCTCGGACCGGGGAGCTGGGGGCTCTATGCGCTCGGCCTCGTGCCGGCGGCATGGACATTTTATCTGGCGGTCACGGATCAGCTCGGCGCCGATCCGCTCAAGGTGCTCGAGCGGTCGCTGGGGTTGTGGGCGCTGCGGTTCCTGGTGATCGGTCTCGCCATCTCGCCGCTGCGACGGCTCGGCGGTCCCAATCTCCTCCGCTACCGGCGCACCGTCGGGCTGCTCGCGTTCTTCTACGCGCTGTTCCATGTGACGGTGTACGTGTGGCTCGACCAGCAGCTCGATCTCGGGCTGATATACCGGTTCGGCTCTTGTGCTTCCTGATCCTCGTCCCGCTGGCGGTGACGTCGAATGCGACGATGATCAAGCGGCTCGGCGGCGCAGCCTGGCAGCGGCTGCATCGCTGGGTCTATCTGGCGGCGGCGGGCGCGGCGCTGCACTTCGTCATGCTGGTGAAGGCGTGGCCGGCAGAACCGTTCGTCTACGCGGCAATCGTGGCCGGCCTGCTTTTCTTTCGGGTGGCGGAGGGCACCCGCAAAGCGAAACACAAAAACAAATGAGGACGCCTATGACCAAGACCCACGACACCCACGACGACGCCTACTGGCGGGAGAAGCTCACGCCGGAGCAGTATCACGTGCTGCGCAAGGGCGGCACCGAGCGGCCGTTCACGGGCGAGCACCTCAATACGCACGCCGAGGGCAAGTTCACGTGTGCGGCTTGCGGCGCGCAGCTTTTCTCGTCGGATACGAAGTTCGAGTCCGGCACCGGCTGGCCGTCGTTCGACCAGGCGCTGCCCGGCGCGATCGAATACGTCAAGGACAGCTCGCACGGCATGGTGCGGACGGAGGTGCGCTGCGCCAACTGCAGCTCGCATCTGGGCCACGTGTTCGACGACGGACCGACCGGCACCGGCAAGCGCTACTGCATCAACTCGGTGTGCTTGAATCACGAAAAGGACGGGCAATAGCCGCCGGCCTCCGACCCGGGCTGGCGATCGGCTCAAAGCGCGGGCGCGAGACATGCGATCTCGATAGGCGTTGCCGGGTCCCTTTGCCCGGCGATGGGCCGCCGCGGAACTCCCAGCCGTGCAGGCGTTTAGACAAAGGCATACCCCGCCGGGGAGCCTTGCGGCTCCTGGACGGGGCAACACCTTTCAGCGCCTAACGGTCGCCGTTACCGGCGCCCGTCTGCATTGATAACGCACATTGCAGAGGTTGGTTCCGACTCCGATCAGCCGGCTTCACCGATGATGTAGCGGGCGATCTGATCCTCGCGCACGCCCTTCTCGCTGCGCGCCCAGCCGCGCACCGAGACGCCGGCCTGATGCACGGTATCGGGATCGCCCGAGACCAGAGGATGCCACCAGGCGAGGCCGCGCCCCTCGTTGACCCGGCGGTAGGCGCAGCTTTCCGGCAGCCACTTGAGCTTCTTCACCGCCTTGAGGTCGACGGAAAGGCAATCGGGCATGCGCGCGAAACGGTTCTCGTAATCCTTGCAGCGGCAGGAGCCGAGGTCGAGCAGGCTGCAGGCGAGGCGGGTCAGGAAGATGTTGCCGGTGTCCTCGTCCTCGATCTTGTTGAGGCAGCACTGGCCGCAGCCGTCACAGAGCGAGTCCCATTCGGCGGGAGACAGCTCGTTCAGCCGCTTGGTCTCCCAGAACGGCTTCTGCTCGCCCTCGGCAGCTAGGACGGCCGGATCGTCCGCGCGGTCGTCCAACTCCGCGCGGCGCTTCAGGGCGCGGACCTGCGCGCGCGGCGGCGCCTTCTTCTTCGACTTCTTCGGCCTACCGGCTCTGCTCACGACGGGGCGCTCTCGGGAAATTTCGAACGGTAGCTCACGGCGTCTCCCAGATCGGCGGCGGCGTACACACCGCGCGCTGCGGCGCGGGCGACGCAGTCCGCCGCGATCGACCCGATGCGCATCAGTTGCATCAGACGGTCGAGTGGTGCGGCGGCAAGCTCGACCTTACCCGTGGCAAGCACGAACAGCACGTCGCCGTCAACATGGGAGTGGATCGGGCGCAGCGCGCGGCCCAAACCGTCCTGCGCCATGATGGCGATGCGCGTCGCCTCGGCCTTGGTCAGCGCCGCGTTGGTGGCGACGATGCCGATGGTGGTGTTTCCGCCGGGTGCGAGCGGGGCGATGTCGAATCGGCTGCCGGCGAACGGCTCGGCTTCGGAAGCGGACGGGTGAGCGGCCGGCCAGCCGCGACCGCCGAACTCGGCCGCAAGCTCGTAGGGCGCGGCCCAGAACTGGCCGGTACCGGGGATGACGGCCGAGCCGAAGGCGTTGACGGCGATGAGCGCACCGATCTGCAGATCGCCATCGAGCGCGCTCGCCGACCCGAGGCCGCCCTTGAGGTTGCCGGCCATGGCGCCCATGCCCGCCCCGACATTGCCGAGATCGAAGTCGCGCGCGACATTGGCGCAGGCCTCCATGCCCCACGCGCGGTAGGGCGGGGTTTCGCCCCAGCCCTTGTCGCCGCCGTTCGGCAGGTCGAACAGGATGGCGCCCGGCACGACGGGCGAGACGGGGGTATTGCCGCCTGCAAGGCTGAACCCCCGGCCGCGTGCGCCGAGCCAGGCGACGGCGCCTGACATCGCCTCGAGGCCGTAGACGGAGCCGCCCGATAGCACGAGGCCGTCAACCGCATCGACAAGGCAACTGGGATCGAGCGCGTCGGTCTCGCGCGTGCCGGGTGCGCCGCCGCGCACGTCGCAGGCCGCGAGCGCCCGCTTGTCGGGAAGCACGACCGTGACGCCGCTGCGGACGGACGACGAGTGCGCATTGCCGACGGAAATCCCATCGACGTCGGTGATGAGATTGCGCGGTCCGGGGCGTATGGGCATGCCGGCAGATCCCTCCTCGGGGAGCGTTCGAAGCGGGCGGACGTTAGCATCCGATTCCCGTACCCGTCACCCCGTGGAGGCCGCTTGCTATCGGCCCTCCCCATCCTCCTTCAAGGTCATGATGTAGGCCACGACGTTGCCGATCTCCTCGCGCGAGAGGGCG
>JAFKKW010000443.1:9368-11251 GCA_017304275.1 Hyphomicrobiales bacterium
GAGGGCGATGGCCGGCATCGGCGGATGGGGAATGACGATCCGGCCGGCAATGGCCTCCATGGTCTGGACCGGCTTGTTGGCAATGGCCACGAAGCTGGGCACATCCGCCGCAATCGTCGACGATGCCGGCTTGGAGACCACATGGCAGGCCACGCAAGCACGCTCCGCGAGGGCCCGACCTTTGACGGGGTCCGGCTTCGGCGTGAGCGGCCCCGCGGCAAAAGCCGGTGCCGCGACCGTGGCCATTGCAAGAACGACACCCGCAATGCTTCTGCTGCGTGCCGCCCACGTCCCCCGCTGTCGTCTCACCATATGCGCTCCGCCAAAGCCTCTTCCTCGTCGAGCCGGTCGATCTCCGTGCCCTTGAAATCCGCACGCGAGATGACACCGACAATCCTGCCGCGCTCGACCACCGGAATGTGGCGGAACCCGCCGTCGCTCATGGCCCGCAAGGCATCGATGGCCTTGTCCTCGGGGCGGATGCTCACGGGATGAGGCGTCATCGCCTTCTCGAGCGTCACGGCGCCGGCATTGGCCCCCTTGGCCAGCACCTTGACGGCATCGCGTCCGGTGAAGATGCCGACGAGTTGCTCGCGGTCGTCGACCACCAGCACCGAGCCGACGCGTTTCTCGCGCATCGCCTTGCATGCGGCCTCAACGGTCTCGCCGGCGGTCATGAGCAGCGGCTCCTGATCGCGGATGATGTAGCCGAGCCTGCGATTGACCATTGTCGATCTCCATCGTTCTTCATTGAGCGTCAGCACAGCGCGTCGGCTGGCCTGCGGCATTGATTTGGATCAGAGACGGGTTGGGCCATGAGAAGGTTGCATGGGTCTCGCCGGCCGGCAGGCGTTCAGCGGAGGACAGCATGGAAAAACCGTTTCGCGCCCTCGTCTCGGGCGTTTTGTTGTTTGGCTTGGGCGGCGCGTCTGCCGTGGCGGATGACCCCGGCCGGGCATTGCTCGAAAAGCGCTGCGGGCGCTGTCACGGCCTCGCGGCGGAGGCGGAAAGCCATCTCAAGGCGGCGCCGAACCTCTGGGAGACGTTACGCTCCTATCCCACGGAGCGGCTCGAGTTCGAGCTTGCCGAGGGGATCGGCTCGCGCCATCCGGCCATGCCGCAGATCCAGTTCACATCCGAGGAGATCGCGCTGGTCAAGGCGTACCTCCAGATCGAGTGACGCGCGTCCCCCGCTCGCGCCGCTTGCAGGACGACGCGCGGCGTTGCATGACTCCGTGGTCGGACATTGGGATGGTCCGGCGCCAAGTCTCGGTCGACGGGGGCTGCCGTGGCACGTGGACTCGCGCGGGCGTTTGCTGCGTACTTCTCGGATCTATTGCTCTGGATCTCGATTGCAGGCGCGTTCGAGATCGCAGCCGTCGTCGGCATGGGAGTGCTCTGCATCCTCTCCGCCGGCTACTTTTTCGAAGGCATGAAGAAGAACCCGGTCGTCCTCGTGCTCGGCGGCATGGTGGCGCTCGCCGGCACGTTTCTGATGTTCCGGGAGGTGCGCGGCATGATCTTTCCGCCGCCGGCCGTGATCGCGGCTCCAGCGGAGGAACCGCCGGCGACGCCGGCCCCAGATCCGCTACCTCCGTCCACCGCACCCGCCGAGGAAGCCGCCAAGCCTTTCGACCTCACGTGCACAGGGCTCCCGCAGTTCGCGTGTCAGATCAATCTCAAGTGCACGTGGTCGACGAGCGCGAAGGCGTGCACCGGGCGCCCGCCGGTCGCGCCCCCGCCGGGATGGACTTTCCCGACGTCCTCCTACGAGCTGACGACGTGCGTGCTGCTTCCCGAGCCGGACTGCAGGCAGACAAGCGCGTGCTACTGGTCACCGCTGTTCAATCGCTGCGAGCGGTTGATCGTCGGCACGCGGCTCG
>JAFKKW010000444.1 GCA_017304275.1 Hyphomicrobiales bacterium
CATCGTCCAGCCGCCCTCGGATTTCGTGTTCATGTGCAGGAAGTAGTACATGTGCACGAAAATCTGCATCACGCCGAGCTCGAGCACGAACACCGCCGTGACCATGTTGTTCCCGAACACGTCGCCCATGACGAGCCAGAACGGGATCACGGTCAGCACGATCGACAGCAGGAAGCCGATCACGTAGCCGCGCAGCGTGCCATGCGCGGCACCGCCATGAGGATCGCCGTCGTGTACGGGAGATTGCGCTGCGCTGGAGCTCATGACAGGACACCGATCAGGTAGACGAAGGAGAACACGCCGATCCACACCACGTCCAGGAAGTGCCAGAACATGCTGAGGCACAGGAGCCGCCGCTTGTTCTCCACGATCAGACCGCGCTGCCACGCCTGCACCGCGAGCACGACCATCCAGATGAGACCGATCGTGACGTGCAGGCCATGCGTGCCGACGAGCGTGAAGAACGACGACAGGAACGCACTCCGTTGCGGCGTCGCCCCTTCATGGAAGAGATGCGAGAACTCGTAAAACTCGAGCCCGAGGAACGCCGCGCCGAAGAAGAACGTCACGGCGAGCCAGGCGATCGTCGGCTTGAGGCGCCCCTTGTCCATCTCCAGCATCGCGAACCCGTAGGTGATCGACGACAGCAGCAGCATGAAGGTCGAGACCAGGATGATCCGCAGGTCGAAAAGGTCGGCCGGCGACGGACCGGCGGCATAGTTGCGTCCGAGCACGGCATGGGTCGCGAACAGGACTGCGAAGATCAGGCAGTCGCTCATCAGGTAGATCCAGAACCCGAGCATCGTGCCGCCGTCGGAAGCGTGCCCATGGCCATCGACGCCGTGCGCGTCCTCGACGACGTGGAACGCCACGTCCTTGCCGTCGTCGATCAGGGAAGCCGTGTCGGTCATGTCATGCGCCTCCCGCGAGCAGGCGCGTGCGCTCGTTCTCCGACCGCGTCACCTCGTCGGCGGGGATATAGAAGTCGCGGTTGTAGTCGAACGTATGCCAGATCGCGACCGCGCACGCCGACGCGAACGACGCCGCCGCAAGCCACCAGATGTGCCAGATGAGCGCGAACGCCAGCGCCACGCTGAGGCCCGCCAGAATGATGCCCGTGCCCGTGTTCTTCGGCATGTGGATCGGCTTGAAGCCCGTGAGCGGACGCTTGTAGCCGCGCTGCTTCATATCCCACCAGGCATCGAGCTCGTGCACCATCGGCGTGAACGCGAAGTTGTAGGCCGGCGGCGGCGACGACGTGGACCACTCGAGCGTGCGCCCGTTCCAGGGATCGCCCGTCGTATCGCGCAGCTTCTCCCGGTCGCGGACGCTCACGTAGATCTGCATGACGAAGGCCAGGATGCCGCCCAGGATGAACAGCGAGCCGATGCCGGCGACGACGAAGTACCAATGCAGCGACGTATCTTCGAACTGGCTCAAGCGCCGCGTGACGCCCATCAGCCCGAGCGCATAGAGCGGCATGAACGCCAGGTAGAACCCGATCAGCCAGCCCCAGAACGAGACCTTGCCCCAGAACGGATCGAGCCTGAAGCCGAACGCCTTCGGGAACCAGTAGACGATGCCCGCGAACATGCCGAACACCACGCCGCCGATGATGACGTTGTGGAAGTGCGCCACCAGGAACAGGCTGTTGTGCAGCACGAAGTCCGCCGGCGGCACCGCAAGCAACACGCCGGTCATGCCGCCGATCACGAACGTGATCATGAAGCCAACCGTCCACAGCATCGGCACCTCGAAGCGGATGCGCCCGCGATACATCGTGAACAGCCAGTTGAAGAGCTTGGCGCCCGTCGGGATCGAGATGATCATCGTCGTGATGCCGAAGAACGAGTTGACGCTCGCACCCGCGCCCATCGTGAAGAAGTGATGCAGCCACACGAGGTAGGAGAGGATCGTGATGACGAGCGTCGCGTAGACCATCGATGTGTAGCCGAACAGCCGCTTGCCGCTGAACGTCGCCACCACCTCCGAGAACACGCCGAACGCCGGCAGGATCAACACGTAGACTTCCGGGTGCCCCCAGATCCAGATCAGGTTCACGTACATCATCGGGCTGCCGCCGAGATCGTTCGTGAAGAAATTCGTACCGACGTAGCGGTCGAGCGAGAGCAGCGCCAGGGTCGCGGTCAGCACCGGGAAGATGGCGATGATCAGGATGTTGGTGCAGAGCGCCGTCCACACGAACACCGGCATTTTCATAAGCGTCATGCCGGGGCAGCGCATCTTGACGATGGTCACCACGAGGTTGATGCCCGACAGCAGCGTACCGACGCCCGCAACCTGTAGTGCCCATATGTAGTAGTCGACCCCGACACCTGGACTGTAATCCGCCCCCGAAAGCGGCGGATAGGCGAGCCATCCGGTCTGCGCGAACTCACCGACGAAGAGCGAGATCATCACCAGCACCGCGCCCGCAGCCGTCATCCAGAAGCTGAAGTTGTTGAGGAACGGGAACGCCACGTCGCGGGCGCCGATCTGCAACGGCACCACCAGGTTGATCAGCCCGGTCACCAACGGCATGGCGACGAAGAAGATCATGATGACGCCGTGCGCCGTGAAGATCTGGTCGTAGTGATGCGCGTTGAGGTAGCCCTCGCCGCCGCCCGAAGCCATGGCCTGCTGCAGGCGCATCATGATGGCGTCGGCGAACCCGCGCAGCAGCATGATGATCGCCAGCACGATATACATGACGCCGATCTTCTTGTGGTCGATGCTGGTGAACCACTCGGTCCACAGATAGCCCCACAGCCGGTAATAGGTCAGCGCCGCCACCAGCGCGCCGCCGGCCAGCGCGACGACGAGGAAGGTCGCGACCAGAATCGGCTCGTGCAACGGAAAGGCATCGAGCGTCAGTCGTCCAAAAATGAGTGTGGTGAAGTCCATGACTTCGAGCATCCCTTGAAGGGTAGAACCGCAGACAGCGGCACGGCGTTGTGATCTAGGCCCGTTCGGCCCGGGGGTTGGGTTACTGCGTGGCGATCGGCGGCAGGCTCATCATCTGTGCGACATCGCCTTCGGGCGCCCGGCAAATGGTCTCGTCGTTGAGGACCGGCAGCGCGGCCCGCTGCGGCCCGAGTAGGCGCCGCTTGTCGTACTGCAGACGCTCGCGGTTCTCGTGGCTTTTGACGCCACCGCCGCCCTTCATGTCGATATGCATCATCTCGCCCATGCACATCATCTTCGGATCGGCGCACATGTTGAGGATGGCGTCATAGAGCTTGGGATCGACCGAGCCGTAGTAACGCACGGGATCGCGCTCCGATGGCTTCTCGATCTCGAGGTATTGCTGCCGGCCGAGCGCATCGCCCTGGGCCCGCACCTTCCCGACCCACGCTTCGAAGCCCTCGGCGCTGAGGCCGTGGAACGCAAACCGCATATGAGAAAAGCCGTGACCGCTGTAGTTGGCCGAGAAACCGGCGTACTCGCCTTCCTTGTTGATGACGGCGTTGAGCTTCGTCTGCATGCCGGTCATGGCATAGACCTGCCCGGCGAGCGCCGGAATGTAGAACGAGTTCATCACCGACGACGACGTGATCTTGAAATTGATCGGCACGTCGACGGGCGCCGCAAGCTCGTTGATCGTTGCAATGCCGTGATCCGGATAGATGAACAGCCACTTCCAATCGAGCGCCACGACCTCGACGGTGAGCGGCTTCGTTCCCTGCGCGAGAGGCCGGCGCGAATCGATCCGCTCCAGCGGGCGATAAGGATCGAGCTTGTGCGTCGAGATCCAGGTGATGGTGCCGAGCGCGATGATGATCGCCAGCGGCGCCGACCAGATCACGATCTCGAGCCGCGCCGAGTGATCCCATTCCGGCGCATAGTCCGCGTCCTTGTTCGACTCTCTGTACTTCCAGGCGAAGAACAGCGTCAGAGCCATCACCGGCACGATGATGAGCATCATCAGGATCGTGGAGATGACGATCAGGTCGCGCTGCTGGACGGCGATATCGCCCGACGGATTCATGACCACCATGTCGCAGCCGCCGAGCATCGGCATGAGCAAGATCAGCGCTGCAACGAGGAAACTTCTGGAGCCGTTCACGGCATTCGCCCACATGATGCTTGTTGGGTGATGAGGAGGAGGTGGGCGCGTTAGAGCATCAGGAGCGCGGATGGGATAATGTGATTTTTCGTCACTGCGTCGTACGCGCACACGATCACCACCCCCCTCATTCCATTTGCCATCGGGAATGGTGTAGCAATGGCGAGCAACGACGACTCTATTTATTGACTATACATGTCAAGTTTATCGAAGGGCGAGCAGACGCCATGGGGGAGACGGCCGCATGACCGGCAACGCAACACAGGTAGGGACGGCAGCTTCGGGTGCGTTACCGGATAACCCCGAAGCAGCGGCGAGCCGGATTGCGGCCGCCGTCGTCATTGGCCGTACGACGGAGTTCTTCGACTTCTTCGTCTACGCCATTGCCTCGGTGCTGGTCTTTCCGAAGGTCTTCTTCGACGCGCCGGATCATCTCACGGGCATGCTCTATTCCTTCGGCATCTTCTCGCTCGCCTTCGTCGCGCGACCGATTGGCACAGTCCTTTTCACCGCGCTCGATCGTGAGTTCGGGCCGCTTGTGAAACAGACGGCCGCACTGTTCCTTCTCTGCGGCTCGACCATGGCCATCAGCTTTCTGCCGGGCTACGCCGAGATCGGACTCGCCGCGCCGCTCCTGCTCGCTATCTTCCGCGGCGGCCAGGGCCTGGGCCTCGGCGGCGCCTGGGACGGCCTGCCGTCGCTCCTGGCGTTGAATGCGCCGTCGCAACGGCGCGGCTGGTACTCGATGATCCCCCAACTCGGCGCCGCGTTCGGCTTCATGCTCGCGAGCACCCTGTTCATCATCTTTACCAGCGCCCTCAACGCGGACGATTTCCTCGCCTGGGGCTGGCGCTTTCCCTTCTTCGTGGCGCTAGCGCTCAATGTCGTAGCGCTGTTCGCGCGGCTGCGACTGATCCTGACGCCGGAGGTCTCGACCCTGTTCCGGGCGACCGAGCTGGAGCCGCAGCCGGCCTTCAAGACGCTGCGCGCCCACGGTCGCGAGGTTCTGCTCGGCGCCTTCATCCCGCTCGCGAGCTACGCGATGTTCCATCTCGTCACCATCTTCCCGCTGAGCTGGATGACGCTCTACACGACCGAGGACACGTCGAGCTTCCTCACCGTCGAGCTGATCGGCGCCGTCGTCGGCGCCATCTCCATCGTGTTGTCGGGCGTCCTGGCGGATCGCATCGGCCAACGCCGCTTGCTCGTGATCGGCGCCGTCGCGATCGCCGTCTTCAGCTTCTTCACCGCGCCGCTGATCAGTTCCGGCACCGCCGGCCGCTACGCCTTCGTGCTGATCGGCTTCGCGCTGCTCGGTCTGTCGCTCGGCCAGGCGCGAGGCGCGATGGCGTCCCGGTTCAGCCGCACCTATCGCTACACGGCATCCGCTCTGACCTCCGACATCGCCTGGCTGATCGGCGCCGGCTTTGCGCCGATCGTGGCCCTCGGACTGTCCAGCCGCTTCGATCTGACGTTCGCCGGCTACTACTTGTTGTCCGGCGCCGTCTGCACGCTCCTGGCGCTGGCCATCATCCAGCGCTCGACCCCGGCGGAGGAGAAGGCGACCCGCTGAAACGGCATGGCAGGTCACTCCCGAACGCGGACGTGACTGCCAACCCCTTGCTTTACGGTGATGAATTCCGACAGCCGCAGCTTCTCGCGCATCCTCTGCTTTGCGCACGCGCTGGTGCTGCGCGAGGCGACCGACCTCGCAGCCCGCGCATTGGTGACCGTGCGCGACCGCAACGAGCGCACCCAGCGCACGTCTCTTGCACTGACCGAACACGGCCGGCGTCTGTTCGCCCCGGTCTCTCACTAACCGTCATTTACGCCGTCGGCATCGCCGGCCGACCCGCAGGCGCTACGCCCTGCGCACAAGTTGCAAATGATTTGCAAAAGCAATTGTCATTTCAAAACGCGCATGTCATTATTTGTTGCGAATTATTCGCAACAGGGGGATCGGTACGCCATGAGAAGTTTGGCATCGGCCGGGGTTGTCGTCTGCGGCGTCGCTCTGGCGCTGATCGCCTCGTCTGCGGAACTGCGCGCAGCGGACAAACGCGGCTATTCGCTCTTCAGCCCGACTCCCGACAGCCTCCTGCGCGATATGTCGACGGACCGTCCGGACAAGACCGAGAGCCCCTATACGGTCGACGCCGGCCGCATGCAGATCGAAACCAACCTCGTCGCCTATACGCACGACCGCCAGGACGGCATCACGACCCGCGCCTTCGACATCCTGCCGTTCAACCTCAAGATCGGCTTGGACAGCAGCACGGACCTGCAGCTCGTTTACGGCACATACAGCCGTGTCCGCGCATTAGGAAACGGCGCAACGGAGACCAACGCCGGCACCGGAGACCTCGTGGTCCGCCTGAAGCACAACATCTGGGGCAACGACGGCGGCCCGACCGCATTCGCACTCATGCCGTTCGTAAAAATTCCCACCAACGGCATGCAAAGCCTGAACGACGACGTCGAAGGCGGCATCATCGTGCCGCTCGCCCGCAACGGCCTCGTCGCCACCTCCGTCTTCGTCGCCATCGCGGCGTGGAACGAGTTCCTGTTCGCGCT
>JAFKKW010000445.1 GCA_017304275.1 Hyphomicrobiales bacterium
GACCGGGCAGCGGGCCGCGCCCTCGACGGACCGCACCGCAGCGACCTCATCGTCGCGCACGGACCCAAGGCCACGCCCGCGAAGCACTCGTCGACGGGCGAGCAGAAGGCGCTCCTGATGGGCCTCCTGCTGGCGCACGCCGAGCTGGTGGCCGCGCGTCGCGACGGCATGGCGCCGCTGCTGCTGCTCGACGAGGTGACGGCCCATCTCGACGTCGACCGCCGTGCCGCGCTGTTCGACGAGCTGCTGCGCCTCGGCACGCAGGCCTGGATGACGGGTACGGATCGTCAGTCCTTTGAGCGCCTCGCCGGAAAGGCGCAGTTCTGGCGCGTGGGAGACGGTTCCGTGACGCGATCCGAGGTCCCCTGAGCAGGGCCGCCGCGGACTTGCCGCCGCACCAACGTAACCAATTGAATAAAAACAAAAAATATACGTGCGTCGCGGGCCGGAGAACGTGCTTTTTTGCGCCGTTTGATCGCGCCTTATGATAGACTTGTGGTCAATCACGAGAAACGTCCTGACAGGCACCGAATGAGCGCTCAGCCCGCCAAGAAAACACCCGCGTCCGACGACTACGGCGCCGACAGCATCAAGATGCTGAAGGGCCTCGAGGCCGTGCGCAAGCGCCCCGGTATGTACATCGGCGACACCGATGACGGCTCGGGCCTGCACCACATGATCTACGAGGTCGTCGACAATGGGATCGACGAGGTGTTGGCCGGTCACGCCAGCCTTTGCGAGGTGACGCTGAACCCCGACGGCTCGTGCACCGTGCGCGACGACGGCCGCGGCATCCCGACCGGCATCAAGCAGGACGACGACCAGGATCCGAAGCGCTCGGCGGCCGAGATCGTGTTCACGGAGCTTCACGCGGGCGGCAAGTTCGACCAGAACTCCTACAAGGTCTCGGGCGGCCTGCATGGCGTCGGCGTTTCGGTCGTGAACGCGCTCTCGACGTGGCTGCGCGCCCGCATCTGGCGCGAGGGCAAAGAGCACATCATCGAGTTCCGCGACGGAGTCGCTGCGGGACCGTTGAAAGTCGTCGGCGAAGCGAACGACGAGCGCGGGACCGAGGTCACGTTTCTGCCGAGCACGGCCACGTTCTCGAAAGTCGAGTTCGATTACGCGACCCTCGAGCATCGCCTGCGCGAGCTGGCGTTTCTGAACTCCGGCGCCAGGGTGGTGCTGACGGACGCGCGCCACGCGGATGT
Organism: Hyphomicrobiales bacterium; assembly: GCA_017304275.1. GTDB lineage: Bacteria > Pseudomonadota > Alphaproteobacteria > Rhizobiales > Hyphomicrobiaceae > Hyphomicrobium_C. The sequence goes on from JAFKKW010000445.1 coordinate 1,212, forward strand.
GAAGCGCGAGGAGTTCCTCTACGACGGCGGCACGTCCGCGTTCGTCCGTTTCCTCGATCGCTCGAAGCAGGCGTTGATCCCCGAGCCGATCATGGTGCGCGCCGACAAGGATCGCGTCGGCGTCGAGGTCGCGCTGTGGTGGAACGACAGCTATCACGAGAACGTGCTCTGCTTCACCAATAACATCCCGCAGCGCGACGGCGGCACGCATCTCGCCGGCTTCCGCGCCGCGCTGACGCGCGTCATCAACAAATACGCGGTCGATAGCGGCATGGCCAAGAAGGAGAAGGTGGACCTTTCGGGTGAGGACGCGCGCGAAGGCCTGACCTGCGTGCTCTCCGTCAAGGTGCCCGACCCCAAGTTCTCGTCGCAGACCAAGGACAAGCTCGTCTCGTCGGAAGTGAAGCCCGTCGTCGAAAGCGTGGTCTTCGAGGAGCTGAACGCCTGGTTCGAGGAGCACCCGAAGGAGGCGAAGGCCATCGTTGGCAAGATCGTCGAGGCCGCGCTTGCCCGCGAGGCGGCCCGCAAGGCGCGCGAGCTGACCCGCAGGAAGAGCGCGCTCGACGGCATGCGCCTGCCCGGCGGCCTCGCCGAATGCCAGGATCGCGATGCAACCAACACCGAGCTGTTCATCGTCGAGGGCGACTCGGCCGGCGGCTCCGCTAAGCAGGGCCGCAAGCGCGTGTATCAGGCCGTGCTGCCGATCCGAGGTAAGATCCTCAACGTCGAGCGCGCGCGCATCGACAAGATGCTCTCCTCCGAGCAGGTGACCAACATCATCGGCGCGCTCGGCACCGGCATCCGCGATGACTTCGACCTCGCCAAGCTGCGCTACCACAAGATCATCATCATGACGGACGCCGACGTGGACGGCGCCCACATCCGCACGCTGCTGCTGACGTTCTTCTACCGCCAGATGTCGGAGCTGGTGGAGAAGGGCCACGTCTACATCGCCCAGCCGCCGCTCTACAAAGTCCAGCGCGGCAAGAGCAGCACCTATCTCAAGGACCAGCGCGCACTCGAGGACTACCTGATCGACAGCGGCCTCGAGGACAACGTGCTCGTCGCCGGCGGCGAGGAGCGGGCCGGCAAGGACCTGCGCGACATCGTCGATCAGGCGCGCGGCATCATCGGCCTGATCGACCAGCTCCATTCCCGCTATGCGCGCCAGATCGTCGAGCAGGCTGCCATCGCCGGCGCGTTCGACCCCGCCTTGCTGCAGTCTTCGGCCTCGGCCAACGAGGCCGCGTCGACCGTCTCCGCGCGCCTGAACGAGGTCGCCGAGGAAACCGAGAAGGGCTGGTCCGGCAGCTACGGCAACGATGGTTTCCTGTTCCGCCGCGAGGTGCGCGGCGTGACGGAAGTCCACGCGCTCGACCGCGCACTGTTGGCCTCCCTCGATGCGCGCCGCCTGAACGAGAAGCGCAAGCACCTGGCCGAGGTCTACGGCTTGGGTACGAAGCTGCGCCGCAAGACCGAGACGCTGCCGATCCACGGCCCGCGCGATCTCCTGAACGCCATCTACGAGGCCGGCCGCAAGGGCCTCTCGCTGCAGCGCTATAAAGGCCTGGGCGAGATGAACCCCGAGCAGCTCTGGGAGACCACGCTCGACCGCGACGCGCGCACGCTGCTGCAGGTCAAGATCGGCGACGTGTCCGAGGTCGATGAGATCTTCTCCAAGCTGATGGGCGACGTCGTGGAGCCGCGCCGCGAGTTCATCCAGGAGAACGCGCTGACCGTCGCCAACCTCGACGTGTGACGCCGGGAACAGCGTTAGTGTCGCTCCGCGTGTTGAACGGATCCCGCAAGGATCCGATCAGCGCGCACCGGGTGATGTCTCATGACCGCAGACACCGACGTCATAGCTTGGAAATACGCCAACGCGTTCGTGCCGGATGCCGAGATGAGCTCCGGCGCGCGGCGCCTGTTTCTGTTCGGCAGTGACTCGAGCGTCGATTGGCTGCGTCGGAGAATGGGCGGGCTTTGGGTCGGCGGTGCGGTGACGCTGACGCGCGACGCGCTTTACTTCGGCCCCAACGCCCTCAACGGGGCACTCCACGCCGACGACACGTCGCAATCCGTCGCCCTCGACCGCGTGCTCGAGGTGAGCGATCGCTTCGGCTGGTTGACGCGCATTGTCGATGTCCGCACCGACGATGGCGAGACGTTCACCTTCCGCTGCTTCGGTGCGCGGTCGTTTGCCGAGCAAATCCGGGGCGCGGTGCAGGCGCTCCGCGCTTAGGCGGCTGCGGGAGACGGAACATCCTGCGCTTCGATCTCGTCCGTCCAGACCTTGAACGCGTCGAGCGTATGCTGGCCGAACGTATGCAGCAAGGACACGTCGGTCGCGTCGCGCCCGCGCGCGATCACGATGCGGCCGATGCGCGGCTTGTTGTGGCGCGCATCGAACGTGTACCAGCGGCCGCCAAGATACACCTCGCACCACGCGCTGAAGTCCATCGGCGCCGGATCCTTCGGCACGCCGATGTCGCCGAGATAGCCGTTGACGTAGCGCGCCGGGATATTGAGGCAGCGGCAGAGCGCGATCGTGAGATGTGCGAAATCGCGGCACACGCCGATACGCTCCTCGTAGGCTTCCTCCGCCGTACGCGTCGCGCGCGCGTGCGCGTAGTCGAACGTGATGCGCTCGTGCACGAAGTCGACGACCGCCTGCACGCGAGACCATCCCGGCGCCAGCGAGCCGAACCGCTTCCATGCCATTTCGCTGAGGCGGTCCGTCTCGCAGTAGCGGCTGCCGAGCAGGTAGACGAAGGCGTCGTCCGGCAGCCCCGCGATCGGCACCTCGGCGAGGCTTTCATCGACGGCATCGGGCGCACCGGAGTCGCGGATCGTTCCATCGAGCGTGAAGCGGAATGTGCCCTTGGGAATGACCATGCGCCGGCAGATATTGCCGAAGAGGTCGCGGTAGACCTTTACGGGCACCTCGGGGCGCGTCACGAACGCCCCTTCCATCTTGATATCGGAGCGCCGGGAATCGTGGACATCGAGAAGCGTAATGAGGGGCGTTGCCTGCGGCACGGTGATGGTGATGTCGAAGCCGTAGTTGATCAGCATGGGACGACCCTCTCAGCCGCATATAAACCCCACCATAGGCGCCAGCGTTCCAAGACTAAAAGTCTGAAAACAAGACATAAGGCCCGAAAAATAGGCACTTGAATGATCGGGCGGGCTGACACAGGCTGCGCGCGCCAGAGGAGCGCCGACGTCCTATGACCGTTCACCCGCAAGCAGAGGTGCCGCGACCTATCGATGCCATCATGCTCGCCGTTGGCGAGGGGCACTGGATCTATGTCGAGGAGATCGGCACGCGGGGCGCCATCCCGGCGCTGTTTCTGCATGGCGGGCCGGGCAGCGGCGCGCAGCACAGTCACCGGCGCCTGTTCGATACCGCGCGCTTTCACGCCGTGCTCTTCGATCAGCGCGGCGCCGGCCGCAGTCATCCGTATCTCTCGACCGAGGCCAATACGACGCAGCACCTCGTCGCCGACATCGAGCGCATCCGTGGTTCCTTGGGACGGACGGCGAGGTTGACTGGGCGTTCCGCCGTGGACCCATGGCGCTGCGCCCGGACCTCTACGACTCTTTTGTTGCCGCCCTTCCGGAAGCAGAGCGCGCCGATCCGCTCGCGGCCTACATCGCGCACCTGACGAGCGGCGATCCTGCCCGGCGCGATCCGGCCGCCCGCCGATGGTTCGCGTTCGAGCGCACGCTGTCGGAGTTCGCACCGGCGGCAACGATCCTGTCGGAAACGCCCCCGGAGGGGGATCGCGTGCCGCCGACGCCGATCATCGAGGCGCACTACATCGCGAACCATTTCTTCATGAAACCGGACGAGCTGCTTGACGGCGCCACCCGCCTCGGCTCCATTCCGGGCATCATCGTGCAAGGCCGCTACGACCTTCTGTGCCCGCCACGCGCCGCCTTCGAGCTGGCGAAGCGTTGGCCGGGCAGCCGCCTCGAGATCGTTCCCGCCGCCGGTCATGCCATGACCGACCCCGGTGTTTTCGATGCCGTGAAGCGCGCCATCGACAAGCTCGCCAAGACCTGAAGATCGCGCCAGATGTCCGTCACCGTCACCGCCTTTTACAAGTTCGTTGCGATCGCCGATCCGCCGGCGCTGCGCGAGAGCCTCTTCGCCCGCGCGCGCGACCTCGGCATCAAGGGCAGCATTCTGCTGGCACCCGAAGGCATCAACGCGACCATCGCAGGCTCCGACGACGGCATTCGACGCATGCTGGCGCATCTGCGCGCCGATCCGCGCTTCGCCGATCTCGTGAGCAAGGAATCCTATGCGGACGAGATCCCGTTCGGCCGCCTGAAGGTCAGGCTCAAGCGCGAGATCGTGACCCTGCGCCGGCCCGAGGCGGACCCGTCCCGCCGCGTCGGCACCTACGTCAGGCCGCAGGATTGGAACGCGCTGATCTCCGATCCCGAGGTGCTCGTGCTCGACACGCGCAACGCCTACGAGGTTGATATCGGCACCTTCAAGGGTGCCGTCGATCCGGTGACGCAGAGCTTCGGCGAGTTTCCGGATTTTGTCGCGGCCAACCTGGATCCGACGAGGCACAAGCGCGTCGCCATGTTCTGCACCGGCGGCATCCGTTGCGAGAAGGCGTCGGCCTACATGCTCTCCCAGGGCTTTCCCGAGGTCTATCACCTGGAAGGCGGCATCCTGAACTATCTGGAGACGATCCCGCCCGAGCAAAGCCTATGGCAGGGCGAATGCTTTGTCTTCGACGAGCGAGTCGCCCTCGAGCACGGCGTGAAACCGGGAACGCACGTCATGTGCCGGCGCTGCGGATCGCCCGTTGTGGTGGAGACTGAGAGCGCCGCGCCGCCCGCGTGCCGGCGTTGCTCGGCCGTTGACGTCGAGCAATTCGAGGATACGCCCGGTCGGACCCCATAGCAGTTCAGCGATAGGCGGACCAGCGGCGATCTTCTTCGCTCATCTCGTCGTTATCGTTGTCGGCATGCCGGCGCGGCGCGACGCGACAGCGGGGATTTCTGGCCTGGATCAGCAACCCTTCGAAGAGGCGGACGAAGCTTTCGATTGCGAGCAGCATGTGCGTCTCCCGCGGTTCGTATTGCTTGCAGTTTGCGCCGGACAGGTCGTCGGCACAAACGCCTTTGCTTTACATCGCATGTAAGATTTTGTTACATATGGCATGGCCAGAAATCTCCCTCCGTTGAACGCCTTGAAGGCTTTCGAGGCTGCGGCGCGTCACGAAAGCTTTACCGCCGCCGCCGCCGAGCTCAACGTCACGCACGCCGCGATCAGCCGCCACATTCGCGCGCTCGAAGGAGGGCTTGCGATCAAGCTGTTCTTGCGCACGGGACGCGGCGTGGTGCTGACCGAGGGGGGTAAGAACTATGCGGCGGACGTCACGCGCGCTTTCGACCTGCTGGCCGCTGCCACGGAGAATGCCTCGGGCCGCCGCCGCCGGCGTCGTCAGCAACTCACCGTCAGCGTGGAGTCCTCGTTCGCAGCGCTTTGGCTCGTGCCGCGCCTCGGACGCTTCACGGCCGCCAATTCGGAGATCGAGCTGATCGTCGAGTCGACGGATCGCCTCGCCGACTTCGCGCGCAACGAGGCCGACGTCGGAATCCGATACGGCCGTGGCGTTTGGAGCAACGTCGCCGCCGATCTCCTCGCCAGGACACACATGGCGCCCGTCTGCAGCCCGGCGCTTTTGCGCACGGCGAACGTGCGCTCGCCGCGCGATCTTCCGCCGGGCCTGCTGCTGCAGGAGGAGCCGCGCCGCTACTGGAAGGAATGGCTGCAGGCGGCTGGCGTAGCCGAGCGTGTGTCACCCGAGGGGCCGACGCTCGGGCTTCATCTCACCATCTCCGCCGCGGAAGCGGGACAGGGGTTCGCGCTCGCGGACGAGGTGATTGCCGGTGACGCGCTGGTCGGTGGCCGGCTCGTCCGGCCGTTCGACGTCGCCATTGAAAGCTATGCGTACTATTTCGTCCGCGCCGCCGAGCGCAAGGAAAGCCGCGCCATGGCCGCGCTGCACGCGTGGCTGAAGAGTGAGATCGCCGATACGCTGGACGCCGTCGCAAGGGTAACCCGCGCATCCTCCTCGGCGTTTAGCGATAAAACCTGAGCCCCAGCCATAGTCCGATGATCAGACCGATTAGCCCGCCGATCGGACCGATGCCGAACACCGCTGTCATGCTGCGCTCGCCTTCGAATTCCGTAAGTCCGAAAAAGCCGCCGAGCAACAGCGTCGCGGCCGCCGCAACGATCCACCCGGCGATGGCGCCGCCCAGTCCGCCAAGAAGGGTGATGAGAGCTTTCATGGGTCCCCAGTGGCGTTGATCGCGCTAAAGGATGAACTTCGAAAGGTCGGCGTTCTTGGCAAGCTCTCCGACCCGGTCCGTGACATAGCGCGCGTCGATCGTCACCGTCTCGCCGTTGCGGTCCGATGCCTCGAACGAGATGTCGTCGAGCACGCGCTCCATCACCGTCTGCAGCCGTCGCGCACCGATGTTCTCGACCGTCGAGTTGACCAGCACCGCCGTGTCGGCGAGCGTGTCGATGGCATCCTCGGTGAAGGCGAGCGTCAATCCCTCGGTCGCCATCAGGGCGATGTACTGCTTGATGAGGCTGGCCTCGGGCTCGGTCAGGATGCGGCGGAAGTCCTCGCGCGTGAGCGCCTTGAGCTCGACGCGGATCGGCAACCGCCCCTGCAGCTCCGGCAGGAGATCGGCCGGCTTCGCCACATGGAACGCGCCCGACGCGATGAACAACACGTGGTCCGTTTTCACCGGGCCGTACTTGGTCGAGACGCTGGTGCCTTCGATCAGCGGCAGGAGATCACGCTGTACGCCCTCGCGCGAGACCTCGGCGCCGGATCGTCCCGTCTCGCCGCGCGAGCAGATCTTGTCGATCTCGTCGAGGAACACGATGCCGTTGTTCTCGACCGCGGCGATGGCCTCGCTCGTGATCTGCTCGTTGTCGATCAGCTTGTCGCTCTCTTCCGCGATGAGCAGGGTATGGCTGTCCTTCACCGTGATGCGTCGCGGCTTGGTGCGTCCGCCCATCATCTTGCCGAAGATGTCGCCGAGATTGACGGCGCCGATCGAGCCACCCGGCATGCCCGGGATGTCGAGCATCGGCATGCCGCCGGTATCGGCAACCTGAACCTCGATGATCTTGTCGTTGAGCTCGTTGCCGCGCAGCCGCTTGCGGAAGGTTTCGCGCGTGCCTGGCGACGCCGTCGGTCCGACGAGTGCATCGAGCACGCGCTCCTCCGCGTTCTTCTCCGCCTGCGCGCGCACTTCCTTGCGTTTCGCGTCCCGCACCAGCGCGATCCCGACCTCGACCAGATCGCGGATGATGCTGTCGACGTCGCGTCCCACATAGCCGACCTCGGTGAACTTGGTCGCTTCCACCTTGAGGAACGGCGCGCCCGCGAGCTTTGCGAGACGCCGCGCGATCTCCGTCTTGCCGACGCCCGTGGGGCCGATCATGAGGATGTTCTTCGGCAGCACCTCGTCCTTGAGCGGTCCTTCGATCTGCTGGCGCCGCCAGCGGTTGCGGAGCGCGATGGCGACGGCGCGTTTCGCATCGCCCTGCCCGACGATGTAGCGGTCGAGCTCGGAGACGATTTCGCGCGGCGAGAAGGTGGTCATGGGATGTTCCGTTAAGCGGGTGGTGGAATGGAATGGCGGAGCGAGCCGAGCGGCAGAAGCGGCAGGATCGCGCGCCGCAGAGACCGCCATCCGGCCGAGAGGCCGAGGACGACAACGGCCAGCCCCAGCAGCGTCAGCGACACGCCCATGTCCCGCTGAACGCCTTGCGAGATAAGGTATCCCATCGCGACGCCCGCGTACGTGAGCCCGGAGATGAGCAGAGCGCGCCGGTCGATCACGATCGCCACGAGGCCGAGCAGCCCGAATATGGCGAGCACGGCAAGGGCCTGTCCGGTTCCCATCCCGTCCGGACTGCCGACAAGCAACTGAATGCCTCCGTGCACGATCATCGGCGCGGCCACGAGATGCAGCCAGAAGGCGATGTCCGAGCGCCGCGTTTGCCGCGCCCGGTCGCTGGCGTCGACCCGCAGGGCGGCGACGAAGATGCAGGCGCCGAGCGCAGCGAACAGGACCGCCGAGTTGAATCCCGGCACGACCTGGGAAACGGTATGCGCGATTGCATAAGTCAGCCCGACCGCCGCGATCGCCCAATCCACGGGCACATGGAACCGCCGCTCGTGGACGAGCGCGGCGGCGGCTGCGCCAAGTCCGGCGAACAAGGCCGGCGCCGTCTCGAGTGCGGCGCGCGCGTCGACGAGCGACGTCAGGCGGTCGGACAGGGTGACGAGCACGCCACCCATATAGACGCCCATAAACGAGCCTGCGCCGGCGAACATGATCGCCAGCGCGATCGACGGCAGCGCGAGCCGCATGCGCCGCGAGAAGACTTCCGACAGCCCCCACGCCGCGACCATGGCCAGCGCCGCAAATCCGATCCCGAACTCCAGCACGCTGGCAAGCGCGAACAGCGCCGCCACCAGCAGGCCGACGCCGATGGTGACGAACACGTCGTTGAAGCCGCCGATCAGGCGGAACCGTTCGTCGTCGGGATCGGCCGACAGGTCCTCGCGCAGCAGGCTGCCTTCGGCGAGGGCGCGCAGACGCCGGGCCTGATCCGCCGTGATGATTCCCTGCGCAACGGCAGCCTCGATATGCTCGTCCTGGATCACCCGGCCTCCGATCCTCTAGCGGCTAGTTGGTGACGGCTTTGAGCCCGGCAAGGAGCGCATCGCGGTGGTGAACAGGATCTCGAACACGCCGGCAAGCATCAGGAAAACCCAGGCCATGAAAACTCCAAGGGAAAGGAAGAAGGCCGCCGCTATTTCGAGGACGGCAGGCTTTCAATGACGAGATTGGAATTCGTGTAGACGCAGATTTCGCCGGCGATCGCCATCGCGCGCCGCGCAATCGTCTCGGCGTCGAGCGGCTGATCGAGCAGCGCGCGCGCGGCCGAAAGCGCATACATTCCACCCGATCCGATGCCCATCACGTCGTGCTCCGGCTCGAGCACGTCGCCGGTGCCCGTGAGCACCAGCGTGACGTCCTTGTCGGCGACGATCATCATGGCTTCGAGCCGGCGCAGGAACCGATCCGTGCGCCAGTCCTTGGCGAGTTCCACGGCAGCGCGCATGAGCTGCCCCGGATATTGCTCGAGCTTGGCTTCGAGCCGCTCGAACAGCGTGAAGGCGTCCGCGGTTGCACCGGCAAACCCGGCGATAACGCCGCCTTTACCGAGCTGGCGCACCTTGCGGGCGTTGGCCTTGATGATGGTGGCGCCGAGGCTTACCTGCCCGTCGCCGGCGATCACCACGCGCCCGTCCTTGCGCACGGTCAGAATGGTCGTCGCGTGCCAGGAGCCGCCGTCTGTCGAGGAATGCGGAGTGTTTGCCATGAATTCCGTGCCAACGTAAGGAGGGGCGCGACCTCGGGAAGCGCCGCGGGCGCTCTGGAACCGGGTCCCCGAAGCTGATAAACGCTGAGGTTCGTTAAGGCAACATCGGCCGGATTGCCGGCCGAGATCCCCGCCCTGCCATCGAGGAAAATCGTGAAGCGGCAAGCCACAATCGTCCGCAAAACCAAGGAAACCGAGATCACCGCCACCGTCGACCTCGACGGTACCGGCGCATCGGATATTTCGACCGGCGTCGGCTTCCTGGATCACATGCTGGAGCAACTCGCGCGCCACGGCCTCTTCGACATCAAGCTCGCGGCCAAGGGCGATCTGCACATCGACTTCCATCACACGACGGAGGACGTCGGCATCGTGCTCGGGCAGGCGGTGGCGAAGGCGCTCGGCGACAAGCAGGGCATCGCGCGCTATGCGGACGTGCACCTGCCGATGGACGAGGCGCTGACGCGCGTCGCCCTCGATATCTCGGGCCGCCCGTACCTGATCTGGAAGGTTGCCTTCTCGCAACCCAAGGTCGGCGACATGGACACCGAGCTGTTTCGTGAGTGGTTCCAGGCCTTTGCTCAGAACGCCGGCATCACGCTGCACGTCGAGA
>JAFKKW010000446.1 GCA_017304275.1 Hyphomicrobiales bacterium
TGCCGCATGCCTGGAAGGCCGGTCCTCAGACTTTGCTGCTGAAAAGCAAGCTCGACGCCGTGCCGGATGGCGGTGTGATCGTGATGTTGGCGCCCCCCAATCCCTATCGCTGTCCGCCCGGCCCCTACGAGCGCGTCTCGATGATGGCGCACACGCTGAAGCGCGCGGGGAAGGGGAAGTGCAAGATCATCGTTCTCGATCCGAAGGAGAAATTCTCCAAGCAGGCGCTTTTTCAGGAGGGATGGGACAGGCACTATCCGGGCACGGTGGAATGGCTCAGCAAGGATGTCTATGAGTCCATCCAATCGGTGGATCCCGCCACCAATACCGTTTCGACGGGCTTCGAGATTTACAAGAATGCCGCGCTCGTCAACGTCATCCCGGCGCAGATGGCGGGCGCCATTGCCCGTGACGCGGGCCTGGCCAACGAGACCGGCTTCTGCCCCATAAATCCCGATACGATGCAGTCGGCCATGGATCCCAACATCTATGTCGTCGGCGATGCGTGTATTCCGGGCGACATGCCCAAGTCCGCATTCGCCGCCAACAGCCAGGCGAAAGTAGCGGCAGCATCGATACGTGGGACGTTCGCGGGCGCGAAGACGTTTCCGGCGCGCTATCAGAACATCTGCTGGAGCATGATCGACGACGATGACTCGGTGAAAGTGGGCGGCCGCTATGCGCCCAAAGACGGAAAGATCGCGTCGCTCGAGGACTTCGTGTCGAAAACCGGCGAGGACACGGCCGTTCGAAAAATGACGCAGACGGAGAACCTGGGTTGGTACGAAGGCATCACCGCGGACATCTTTCTTTGAACCGCCGCCCGACCAAGGCGGGCGCCCATGGACTCTTTGAGCCAAACCCCTCCGAATCTTCTCCCGGAGTTTTTCGGTTCACGACAGTCCTGGCGCTTGCCGAAGTTTCGGCGGTCCCCTTGGGTCACGGAATTCGTTGCTCTGGCCCAAGGGGAACTCTTCTGGTCCGTCAACGGGGCCGATTGCCGGCGGTCGCTATCAGCCGGAGTGTGACGAGGTCACACGCGCCGAACGGATGCTGTGACGCAGGTTGAAGCTCAGACTTAAAGGCATGCACATGATCGCAAATATCGGCAATTGGGACCGCAACCTAAGGATCGTTCTGGGCCTGGCATTGCTTTCTCTCCTGTTTGTCGGGCCGCAGACGCCGTGGGGCCTCCTCGGGGTGGTTCCTCTCGTGACCGGTCTGGCTCGCTTCTGTCCCGTTTATCGGGTTGCCGGCGTTTCAACTTGCGGCGGACGTAAAGGATAAGCTGATAGGAAACGCCCTCGATGCCGTCGACCTTTCTCCTTGCCGGCGATCTCGTCCGTGATGGGGCGGTTTTGCCGACGACAGCGATCATCGCCGGTGCAGCGCCCGTTCGCGCGCTCGCGCCCCATAGCCCAATCGGAGACTGATCATGATTCCACATCCGGTAGATCTCACCACGAAGCCAAAGGTGACGGCGTTCTTCGATGAGCCGACGAACACCGTCAGCTACGTCGTGAAGGATCCGCAATCCACGTCCTGCGCGATCCTCGATAGCGTCATGGACATCGACTATGCAGGCGGCCGCATCAGCTACGACTCGGCCGACAAGATCATCCGTTTCGTCGAAGCCGAGGGTCTGACGGTCGAATGGCTGATCGAAACTCACGCTCATGCGGATCACCTCTCGGCGGCTCCCTACATCCAGGGCAAGCTCGGCGGCAAGCTCGGCATCGGTGAAAACATCACGGTCGTGCAGGAGGTGTTCGGAAAGATCTTCAACGAAGGCACCGAGTTTCAACGCGACGGCAGCCAGTTCGACAGGTTGTTCAGGGACGGAGATACCTACCGTATCGGCAACATGACCGCATTCTCGATGCTTACGCCGGGCCATACGCCGGCGTGCATGACGCACGTGATCGGGGATGCGGCGTTTGTCGGCGACACGCTCATGATGCCGGATGGTGGAACGGCGCGCGCGGACTTCCCCGGAGGGGATGCGCGGATTCTCTATCGGTCGACCAAGCGCGTGTTGGAACTGCCGCCGGAGGTGCGCCTGTTCATGTGCCACGACTATGGGCCCGGCGGGCGTGAGATCCGGTGGGAGACGACGGTCGCCGAGGAGCGCGCGCATAACATCCATGTCCGCGACGGGATCACCGAGGACGAGTTCGTCGCGGTGCGCGAAGCGCGAGACAAGACGCTCTCGCTGCCAAAACTCATCATACCGTCGATCCAGGTCAATATCCGGGGCGGAAATCTCCCCGAACCCGACGAAAGCGGAAAACGGCATCTGAAGGTGCCGATCAACGAGCTGTGATTGTCAACCAATCCTTAGCAGGGAGAACCACTCCGGCATGTTTCCCAAGAAGCTTACCGATCAAGTCTCCGTATCGGAGCAAATCAAGGAGGCCGATCTCGCGCGCCTCGCGGCGCAGGGATTCAAATCCATTGTCTGCAATCGGCCCGATGGCGAGGGAGCGGATCAGCCGCTGTTCGCCGAGATCGCAGCATCTGCGCAGGTGGCCGGTCTGGCGGCGCGCTACGTCCCCGTAATCGCGGGAAAGGTCACCAACGAGGATGCGGAATCGTTCCGGTCAGCGCTCGAGTCGCTGCCCAAACCGATCCTTGCCTATTGCAGGACCGGCACGCGGTCGACCACCCTTTGGGCATTGACCGAGGTGGGCAAGCGGCCGGAGGCAGAGATCTTGCAGATTGCCAAGGCTGCGGGTTTTGATGTTTCCGGCGTCATGAGCCGCGTGGCCGACAAGGGGGCCATCGATACCGACCATCCGGCCGCGACGCACGACATCGTTATCGTCGGGGGTGGAGCGGCCGGCGCCGCCGTCGCCGCCAGTCTTTTGCGGCGCAAGCGCGATCTCGACATTGCGATCATCGAGCCCGCGGACACGCACTATTATCAGCCCGGCTGGACCATGGTGGGCGGGGGCATCTTCAAAAAAGAGCAGACCGCCAAGAAGATGTCGGCGGTGCTGCCTCGGCGCGTCACCTGGATCAAGGCGGCAGTGGCAGGCTTCGAGCCCGCTGCCAATTGCGTGGTCATCGAAGGCTGCCGCACGATCCGCTACCAGTATCTCGTCGTGTGCCCGGGCATAAAGCTGAACTGGGATGGCGTCGCGGGACTTTCGGACACGCTCGGCAAGAACGGCGTGACGTCGAACTATCGCTATGACCTCGCGCCATATACGTGGGATCTGGTTCGCTCGCTCCGGTCGGGACGCGCGCTGTTCACGCAGCCGCCGATGCCGATCAAGTGTGCCGGCGCGCCGCAGAAGGCGATGTACCTGTCTGCCGATCACTGGCTGAGGAAAGGACGGCTAAAGGACATCGACGTCGCGTTCTACAATGCCGGCGGCGTGCTTTTCGGCGTCTCGGAGTACGTCCCCGCGCCCATGGAGTACGTGAAGAGATACGATGCGACGCTGAATTTCAGTCACAACCTGACGGCTGTGGATGGCCCAGCCCGCAAGGCGTGGTTCAAGAAGACGTCACCCGACGGGACGAGCGAGACGATCGAGACATCGTTCGACATGATGCACGTCTGCCCGCCTCAGTCGGCACCGGATTTCGTTCGGGCGAGCCCGCTTGCCGACGCCGCGGGGTTTGTCGACGTCGATCCGGGGACGCTGCGCCATAAAGCGTATCCCAATATTTTCGGTCTTGGCGACGCCGCCAACACGCCCAACGCCAAAACGGCCGCGGCGGCACGCAAGCAAGCCCCGGTGGTCGCGGAGAACATTCTCCATGCCAAGGGTTTGAGCGTCTCCCAGTGCGCTTACGATGGATACGGCTCCTGCCCGTTGACGGTCGAACGCGGCAAGATCGTGCTGGCGGAGTTCTGCTACGGCGGCAAGGTATCGCCGTCATTCCCAAGCTATGTCATCGACGGCATGCGGCCGTCGCGGACGGCCTGGGTTCTCAAAGAACGGATCCTGCCGCCGGTCTATTGGAAGGCGATGCTCAAGGGTCGCGAATGGATGGCGCGGCCAAAGGTCATGGCGTGAACCTGGTCCCGGACCTATTGGCTACGGGCTCAGGTGCACTCGTCGGTCTGGTGCTCGGCCTGGTAGGCGGCGGTGGCTCGATTCTCGCCGTTCCGCTGCTCGTCTACGTGGTCGGTGTCAGCTCGCCTCACATCGCAATCGGGACGAGCGCGATTGCGGTTGCCGTCAGCGCCCTGGCCAATCTCGTGGGACATGCCAGGGCCGGCCGCGTGAAATGGCGTTGCGCGCTGGTGTTCGCAACGGCAGGAACGGTCGGTGCAGCGCTTGGCTCGACCTTCGGCAAGCAGTTCGATGGGGAAAAGCTGCTCGTTCTGTTCGGTCTCCTGATGATCGTCATCGCCGGACTCATGTTCTGGAAACGCGACGAGGAGGGCGACGTGAGCGTGCGTCTGACGCGTCATTCCGCGCCTGGCCTGATGCCTCCGCTTATGGCCTACGGGATCGGGGTGGGGGCTCTGGCCGGTTTCTTCGGTATCGGCGGCGGATTCCTGGTCGTTCCCGGCATTGTGGCTGCTACGGGCATGCCGCTTATATTCGCGATCGGCTCGTCGCTGGTCTCCGTCTTCGCATTCGGTCTGACGACTGCCGCCAACTACGCACTCTCCGGGCTCATCGACTGGGTGCTGGTCGCGTTCTTCATCGGGGGCGGTATCGTCGGGGGCATCGGTGGTCAGATGATGGCAGGGATGCTTGCGGAGAGAAAGCAGGCGCTCTCCACTCTCTTTTCCGCAATTGTCGCACTCGTCGGCGTCTATGTGGTGTGGCGCGGCGTGTCCGCCTAGCATGTCCGGATCGGCGATCGGCGCCATGCAGTGTCTTGGGAGGTGTGAACATGATCGAGCGTACCGGTATCGTGCTGGCCCTCGTCGCCCTGTTGATCGGCGTGGCGCCAACCGCATACGCGACGAGCGATGTCCCCAAATCGAAGCAAACGGTCCTTGGAAAGTATAAGACGGCCAAGGAAGCGTACGACGAGGTCACGGCGCAGCGCGGCAGGGTGCTCTTTCTGGATATCCGGACCACGGGCGAGGTGATGTTCGTCGGCGGAACGGCCGAGGTGGATGCGGTGATCCCGTTCGCGGAGGTCAAGCAGCCCATGGCGTGGGATGACAAGGCGGGGCGGTTTGCATTCGCACCCAATGCATCGTTCCTGGCGACGGTCGATGCGGTCCTCAACAAGAAGGGCCTGAGCAAGACCGATACGGTGCTGCTCATGTGCCGCTCGGGGGACCGCAGTGCCAAGGCGGTCAATGCGCTCGCCGCGGCCGGCTATACCAACGCCTGGAGTGTCTACGACGGCTTCGAGGGCGACCTTTCGAAGGACGGGGTTCGCTCGGTCAACGGCTGGAAGAACGCGGGCCTTCCCTGGTCGTACAAGCTCGACAAATCGAAGTTCGTGCTGGATGCCGCGTCCGGGAAGTGATGTGACCACGTGGCGCTTTCAAGGATCCCTGGCCAATGCTCGCTGAAGCGCATCTCTATCTCGGCGTGGGGCTGGCGGGCCTCGTGAGCTTCCTGTCGCCCTGCGTGTTGCCGCTGGTGCCGCCGTACCTCGGCTACCTCGGCGGTACGACGTTCGAGGAACTGTCGCACGAGAAGGGCCTCGAGCGCGCGGTCTGGCGCCGCATCGTGCTCGCCTCCGTGTTCTTCGTGCTGGGGTTCACGACCGTTTTCATCGCCCTCGGCGCCAGCGCCTCCCTGGTCGGCCAGTTCATCCAGACCTGGCGCGCCGAGCTCTCGATCGCCGCCGGCATCGTCATTATCCTCTTCGGGCTGCACTTCCTCGGCCTGCTGCACATTCCGTTCCTGGTGGCCGATACGCGCTATCACCACGCCAACGAGGGCGCGAGCTTCCTGGGGGCCTACGTCATGGGCCTCGCTTTCGCCTTCGGCTGGACGCCCTGCATCGGCCCCATTCTGTCGACCGTGCTCGCGCTTGCGGCCAATGAGGCGAGCCTCGGCGCTGGCGTGCGCCTGCTCGCGGTCTACTCGCTCGGCCTCGGCATCCCGTTCGTGCTGGCGGCAATCGCCATCCGTCCGTTCCTGTCATTCATGCAGCGCTTCCGCCGCCACCTGGGCCTCATGGAAAAGATCATGGGCGCACTGCTGGTGTTGACCGGCATCGCCTTCCTCAACGTGTTCGACTGGTTCTCGATCCAGGCGCTGGGGCAGTGGCTGATCGAGACTTTCCCGGGTCTCGCGCGCATCGAGGAGCTGATGACGCCCGAGACGCTGCAGCAGGGCTTGCGCAACCTGCGATAAGGAGAGGAGGGGCGTCATGTGCGCACGATTTCCGCCCGCAGCTTCCTCCTGCGCGGCCCGGTCGCGGTGACGATTTTTGGCTGCGGAAGGCCGTTAATAGAAAGGGCTAACGTCATTTATAGTCTCAGAAAATAAATTGAAAACCGGGAGTGGTTCCGATGACGCTGCGGGCCGGGCATTGTAGGATGCTCAACCCCTGCCGTCGTGAGCGTCCGGTCATGGTCGAGCAGGATCAAGCCGTTTCGGGAGGTAGACCGGGGGATGCCGTATTCCGTCGATTATGGACTGCTGTGGCTCGTTCTCGTGATGCTGGCAGCGATGACGGCTTACAGCGCCAACC
>JAFKKW010000447.1 GCA_017304275.1 Hyphomicrobiales bacterium
GCCCCGGTCGCGCAGGCGGCCGAATAGCCTATCGCGGCGGGGTGGCCCCGCTGCCGCCGAGCTGCAAACGCTCGGTGACGCGATCCAGGGCGACCCCTCTCACGACGGTGCTGCGAAAGCCGTTCCAGGACAGAAGCCGCGCCATCTCGAAACGGTTCTACAGATCCCGGTCTCGGTCAAGGTCGTGCTCGGCTCGGCGAGCATGCCGGTGTCCAGCGTGCTCAAGCTCGGACGCGGCGCGGTCGTGCCGCTCGACCGCAAGGTGGGCGAGCCGGTGGACGTGGTGGTCAACGGGCGCGTGATCGCGCGCGGCGAGGTGGTCGTTCTCGACGAGGACAACTCGCGCTTCGGCGTGTCTCTGACGGAAGTGATCGGGACAGCTCCCGCACCGACGCGCGTCGCCTGATCCCGAACCGGCGCGCAACGCCGCGCATTCCTCAATCGCCTCACTCTTTCTGAGCAGGTCTCATCTCCATGGCAGAGGCTCCGGATAGAGAGAGTAAAACAGAAGAGGCGACAGAGAAGAAAGTCAGGGACTCGCTCGACAAGGGCCAGGTTCCTCATTCACGCGAGGCGGCTACGCTGGCGTCGATGCTGGCAATCCTGACCGCAGTCGTCTTCCTCGTGTCCGACAGCGTCACCAGCCTGAGCTATACGCTCAAGAACTTCATCGACCATCCGGAAGACTTTTTCCTGTCCAACGGCAACGATGCGACGATGATCCTCTATGCGGTGACGCTCGAAGGCGCGAAGTTCGTCGCGCCGATCGTCATTCTGATGGCCTTTGCCGGCGTTGCCGGATCCGTGCTCCAGCACCAGCCGCAGTTCGTGTTCGACCGCATCGAGCCCAAGCTCGAGCGCATCTCCGTCATCAAGGGATGGAAGCGCATGTTCGGCCTTAACGGCCAGGTCGAGTTCCTGAAGAACGTGTTCAAGCTCGCCATCGTCGCCATGGCGGGCTACCTCGCGCTCAAGGGCTCCTACATCGACGTGTTCAACGCCTTGTTCATGGAGCCGAGTGCGACGCCCGGGCTGATGCGGGATCTCGTCGTGCGCTTCCTGTCGGCGGTGGTGGCGGCGACGATGGTTCTGGTTGCCGCGGACCTTGCCTGGAGTCGCTTCTCGTGGCGTCGCGACCTTCGCATGACGAAGCAGGAGGTCAAGGATGAGCATAAGCAAATCGAAGGCGATCCGCTGATCAAGATGCGCCTGAGATCGCTGCAGAGGGACCGTGCGCGGCGGCGCATGATCGCTTCAGTGCCGCGGGCGACGCTGATTGTCGCGAATCCGACTCATTATTCTGTTGCCCTTCGCTATGTGCGCGAGGAAGGCGGCGCACCGATCGTGGTGGCGAAAGGCAAGGACCTTATCGCCCTCAAGATCCGCTTTATCGCCGAGCAACATGGAATACCGATCTACGAGGACCGTTCTCTAGCACGTTCGCTCTACGCAAGCGTCGAGGTGGATAAGATGATTCCACCGGAGTTCTACAAGGCCGTCGCCGGCATCATTCTGTTCCTCGCACAGCGTGGACAGCAAGCCCGGCGGACCATGTGAGGATCTAAGATATGCTGAAGCAGGGCAAAGACTATTCCCGCGAGCGTGAAAAAGCGCTGGCGGACGGCTTGAGAGACGTTGCCACCGAGCTCAGGCTCATCGATCCTGCGGATTTCATCGCTTACATCCGGACCGAGCAATTCGGCAACCTGCGTACCCTGGTCAATTCGTCAACCGAGATGTTCTTCAAGCCCGGCACGATCACGTTCGGCCTTTCGGGCGAGGTCGATCTGCCGTGGGGATGCGCACCGACCGTCTCGCTCGACATGGAGTTCCACCACCTCAACGTCTCGGCTTATTTCCGGCTCGTCCTGCGCTCGCTGCAGGCCGGCGTCGAGATCAGCTACGTCTCGTTCGACGGCGGGTCGGAGGATCCGGACAAGAACACGGCGCGGCTGATCGAGGCGATCGAGGAAGCGCGTCTGGTGCCGGTCGCGCGCCGGAGCCGGCGGCAGACAGAGGAAGGCGCACGCGCCGGGTAGGGCTGCCGCGTCCTCTCTTGGGTGCGATATTGCGCCGTCATACCCTGTCGGATGCGACGCGGCGTTGTGCCGTCGCACGAGGATCCTGTGGGCGTAGTGTGTGTGGAAGCTGGCGTGGATCCCGGCCTTCGCCGGGATGACGTCGAAAGAGGGCAAACGGCGTCTGCATCGCCAACGTCATGCCGACGAAGGTCGGCACCAACGCAGGTTTCCGCCTGCTCGACGTCGCATAGGTGCAACCAACCCTCGAAAAGGACTCGTCGCGCGCTTCGCGCCAGTCCTGCGGCGAAGGTCGTCAGTGCAGCTTGAGCTCGGCGCCGACGAGGCGCAGCTCGCGTGGCTTGATCAGTCCGGCGTGCGCGACAAGCACCTGGTGCAGCTTGCCCTCAAGGTTCCGCGACCAGAAATCGAGGAACGCCTTCAATTTCGGAAAGCGCGGATGAAGATCGTAGTCCTGCCAGATGTAGCTCTGCATGAGCGAGGG
The DNA here is from genome assembly GCA_017304275.1 of Hyphomicrobiales bacterium. GTDB lineage: Bacteria > Pseudomonadota > Alphaproteobacteria > Rhizobiales > Hyphomicrobiaceae > Hyphomicrobium_C. The sequence goes on from JAFKKW010000447.1 coordinate 2,524, forward strand.
ATGGTCGGGCAGGCGATAGATGATCTCGGCGGTGGTCAAGCTGTAGCCCGCAAGCATGCGGACAAAATCTGTGTCGGCTGTGCTCAAGGTCGGCTCCGGATGTTGCAATCCTCACGATATGAATGTAACTGAGCCGTTCGTAATTTCAATATTACCCATTTGAATCATATATTTAGCAGCAGCCATCTCGGTTTGCTAACAGTATGACTGGCGCGTGTGCATCGCTTCTTCCTAGATTGCCTAATGCGTGATCGGAGACCGGGATGCTGAGCGCAGCGCTGACCAGCTTCACGACATTCTTCGCGACGGTGGGGCCGCTCGAAGCGGCGGTGATCCTGGCGGCGCTGACGCCCGGCATGTCGCAAGCGGATCGCCGCGCCATCAGCGTGAGGGCGACGGCGATCGCGACGGTTCTTCTGCTTGGTGCGACGATTGCAGGCGGCGCGCTGCTGCGGCAACTCGGTGTCTCCATACCGGCACTGCAGACGGCGGGCGGAATCATCCTGCTCGTGATTGCGCTCGACATGGTGTTCGCCAAGCCGACGAGCGCTTTCAAGCTGACGCCGTCCGAGGGTGCGGAGGCGCAGCGCAAGGACGATCTCGCCGTCTTTCCGCTGGCGACGCCGCTGCTGGCCGGTCCCGGCGCCATGAGTGCGGGCATCCTGCTCGCGGCCAACGGCCATGGTGATCCGCTACAACTCGCTGCCACTGTCGGTGCGCTGCTGGCAGTGATGGCGTTGACGCTCGTCTTCCTGATCGGTGCGCATCAGCTCACGCGCTTCATCGGCGTCACGGCGCAGCGGGTGCTGATGCGCGTGTTCGGCATTCTTCTGGCAGCGATCGCGGTGCAGGCGCTGTTCAACGGCATCGGCGCGAGCGGCCTGATCGGCCGCGTTGCGTGAGCACGCTTCCGGTGATCCGGCGTTAACACTTTCACACGGCGTTGCTTTTTCGCCTCCTTGGGGTCGTCGGAGCGGCCGATCACAAGGTTCGGACAAGGCTATAGACCTACAACCGACGGGAGCATTCTGGAGCTTGCGCTTCCATGGAACCCGTCAATTTCTTTTCGCTCGCCTCGCAGCAGAACCGCTGGCTCACCGTGCGCCAGTCGGCGGTGGCGCAGAACGTCGCGAACGTGAACACGCCGGGCTACAAGGCCGTCGACGTGGAGCCGTTCGAAGCGGTTCTGAACTCGACGGGTGTCGAGATGCGCAAGACGCAGGCGTCGCACCTGAGCCCGGTGAGCGGGGCGGGCAGCGACGCGGAGACCGAAGAAAACGCCAAGTGGCAGGTCGTCCATTCCGGCAACAGCGTCAGCCTCGAGGAGCAGATGCTCAAGGCGGGCGAAGTGTCGGGCGCCTATGCGCGCAACACGGGCGTGATGAAGACGTTCCATCGCATGCTGCTGGCATCGTCGCGAGGGTAATCCATGATCGATCCGATCAAAGTTGCAATGCAAGTGGCGTCCTCGGGACTCGAGGCGCAGTCGCGGCGCATGCTGGTCGTGTCCGAGAACCTGGCCAATGCGCAGACGACCGGAAATACTCCCGGCGCGCAGCCGTACACGCGCAAGACGGTGAGCTTCGAATCCGTTCTCGACGACATCTCGGGCGCGAATCTCGTCAAGGTCGACCGCGTCGATATCGACAAGAAGCCTTTCCGTGTCGAATACGATCCCGGCCATCCAGCGGCGGATGCCGACGGCAACGTGAAGCTGCCGAACGTGGACATGCTGGTCGAGCTCGCGGACATGCGGGAATCGAACCGGTCGTATGAAGCCAATCTGCAGATCATCAAGCAGGCGCGCTCCCTCTCCTCGATGACCATCGATCTTCTGAGGACCTCGTGATGCTCGATGCGATCAGCAAGCTTTCGCCATCCGGCGTCGGCGGAGTCAATAACGCGCAGGGACTTGCGCAGCCGACGCCTGCCGCGACCATCCCCAATCCCGTCCAGACCGAGCCGCTGCCCACCGATTTCGGGACGGTGCTCGGGCGCATGACGCTCGAAGCCATCAGCACGCTCAAGCAGGGCGAGGAGACGGCTGTCGCGGGCGTGCGCGGGCAGGCCACGACGCAGCAGGTCGTGGAGGCGGTCATGGCTTCGGAGCAGACGCTGCAAGCCTCCATCGCAATCCGCGACAAGGTCGTATCCGCGTATCTCGAAATCAGCCGCATGACCATCTAGCGGCGCCAGTCAGGACAGGTCCATGAGAGCGCTTTCGATTGCTGCGACGGGTATGAATGCGCAGCAGACCAATCTCGAGGTGATTGCGGATAACATCGCCAACATCAACACGACCGGCTTCAAGCGGGCGCGGGCGGAGTTCACGGATCTGCTCTATCAGGCCGAGCGCGCGCTCGGTGCGCCGACTCGCGGCGGGCAGGCGAGCATCCCGGAAGGCGCCTACATCGGTCTCGGCGTGAAGACGGCGGCGATCCGCAACCTGCACCAGCAGGGCTCACTCGCGCAGACGACAAACGACTTCGACCTCGCCATCAACGGGCGTGGCTTCTTCCAGATCACGGGCGCGGACGGCCAGACGTTCTATTCGCGGGCCGGCGCGTTCAACAAGAACGACCAGGGCGTCATCGTCACGCTCGACGGTTACGAGGTGCAGCCGGCGATGACCGTGCCGCAGGACGCGACGAAGATCACCATCAACGAAGCCGGCGAGGTCTATGCGACGATCCCGAACCAGCTCGAGCCGCAGCTTCTCGGACAGATCACGCTGGCGAACTTCGTGAACGAGGTCGGCCTCGAGCCGATGGGCGGCAATCTCTACAAGCAGACGGAAGCCTCGGGCGATCCGATCACGGGCGTGCCCGGCGACCCCGGCTTCGGAAAAATCCATCAGGGCTATCTCGAGAACTCCAACGTCGACGCCGTGAAGGAGATCACGCAGCTGATCTCCGCGCAGCGCGCCTACGAGATGAACTCGAAAGTCATCCAGACCGTCGATTCCATGTACGGAACGGTCGCCAACAACATGCGGTAGGTGTGGGAGCGTGATGGTGATGGCGCGCGGACAGAGGCCCGTCAAACTGAAGCCGCGGGGCCTTCTCGCGCGGATGGCGCGCGCCTTGCTCGGCGCGGCGCTGATCGGCTCTGCGCCGTCGATCGCATTCGCGGCCGATCTGGTGTTTCCGGTGCCGCGCGTCACCATCTATCCGGGCGAGATCATCACCGAAGGCATGCTCATCGAGAAGGCGTTCCGCGGGCGGGACTACGAGCGGCCCGGCCTTCTCACGTCGCGTCAGGGACTGGTCGGCAAGGTGGCGCGATCGACCTTGCTGCCGCAGGTGCCCGTCTCTACCACCGGCGTCCGCGAGCCTTATACCGTGCAGCAGGGACAGCCTGCCGTCGTGATCTTCAAATCCGGCACGCTCATCATCTCGGCGACGGCCGTCTCGCTTCAATCGGGATCGGCGGGCGATATCATAAGCCTGCGCAACACCGACAGCGGCACCACGATCCGCGGCACGGTGCAGGCCGACGGCAGCGTGCGCGTGGGGGTGCCATGAGGCGTGCGCTCGCTTTGTTCGGACTTCTCATGCTGACCGTTCTGCCCGCGTTTGCCGGCAGCAGCACCGGCGTGCGGATCAAAGACATCACCGCCGTGCAAGGCGTGCGGTCAAACCAGATCATCGGATACGGACTCGTGGTCGGGCTCAACGGGACCGGCGATAGCCTGCGCAACTCGCCGTTCACCGAGCAGTCGCTGCAATCGATGCTCGATCAGATGGGAGTCAACATCCGCAACGCGAACGCGCGGACGCGGAATATCGCTGCCGTGCTGGTCACCGCGGAGCTGCCGCCGTTCGCGGGCACGGGGTCGCGAATCGACGTGACGGTCTCCTCGCTCGGCGATGCCACGTCGCTCTCGGGCGGCTCGCTGGTGATGACCCCGCTGTCGGGTGCGGATGCGGCCATCTACGCGGTTGCGCAAGGACCGGTGCAGGTGAGCGGCTTCGGCGCTACGGGACGTGCCGAGTCGGTCACGCAGAACGTGCCGACGACGGGGCGGATCCCCAATGGCGCGCTGGTCGAGCGCGAGGTCGCGGGCATGCTCGACGAGGAGGGCACGCTGGTCCTAGAGCTGCG
>JAFKKW010000448.1:0-6513 GCA_017304275.1 Hyphomicrobiales bacterium
GCGTGTCGGCGTAGGTGAGGCCGCGGTCGCCGTTGAGGACCCATTGGGCCTCTGGCGGCGGCTTGACATCCTCGACCTTGCGGCCGTTGAGCTCAACCAGTCGGCCGCGCAGCATCGGCGCCTCGACGACATGAGCGCCCGGCGCCTCCTTCCGCACGATCTCGACAAGGCGCGCGGCGTCCGTCTTCGGCACGTCCAGCAGAAAATGACTCGGGGCCTGCTGCGGGAGGCGGCTCGTCAACTCGTGCACGAGGGAGGCATCCGCCAGCGCGACGGCCACCAGGAGCGAGAGGCCGGCGCCAAGCGAGATCACCACGGAGCGGGTCAGGCCTCCGGGTGCGCCGATGTTGCCGATGGCGAGCGCCAGCTCCGGCCAGCGGGGCCGTGGCAGGCGTCGCGCCAGTCTGGTGATGAGACCGCCGAGGACGGTGAAGACGACGAAGACGAGAACGAGGGCGGCGCAGAAGTAAAACGCAATGCGGGCCGATTCCGCCATCATCAGCACAAAGCCGAGCAGCGCCACAGCGACGGCGACGGTCAGCGCGATGATGCCGCCGCGCGGCCAGACGCGCTCGGGCGCCACCTCGTCGCGAAACAGCACCGACGGTTTGATCAGCTCCGCGCGGCCGAGCGGCCAGAGTGTGAACAAGAGCGCGACCAGAATGCCGTAGGTCGCACTGGCCAGGATGCTCGCGGCCGAATAGCTAAGCTCGGCCTTGACGGGCAGCAGGTCCCCGTACACGGCGATCAGGAAGCGCGGCGCCGAAAGACCGATGCCGAGCCCGACGGCGACGCCGATCAGGGCAATCGCCAGCACCTGGACCAGGAAGATCATCAGGACCGTGCGGCTCGTGGCGCCGACCGTCTTCATGGTGGCGATGACGTTGCGGCGACGCTCGATGAACGTCGCGACCGCGCTGGCGATGCCGACGCCGCCCACGAGGAGCGCCGCGAGGCCGAGGAAGGTCAGAAACTGGCGCAGCCGATCGAGCGTGCGCGTGACCTGCGGCGAGGGATCGCGCCGGTCGGCGATGACGAAGCCCGATCCCGCCAACTCGGACTTGGCGGTGGCGCGGAATGCGGCCACGTCCTGCGGCCCGCCGTTCGCGTCGGGATCGAGCTTCAGCGCATAGCGCCAGCGCACCAGCGTGCCCGGCTGGACGAGGCCGGTTTTGACCAGCGTCGCTTCGGAGACGAAGACGCGGGGGCCATAAGTCAGACGGTCGGCGACAGCGTCGGGCTCGCTCACCAGCGTCGCCTTGACGACGACCTCGGTCTCGCCGATGCGCATCCGATCGCCGACGGCTAGACCGAGCTGGCTCAGAAGCACGGGATCGACGACCGCGCCGTCGGGCGTTGCCATGGCCTCCGCAAACGGCGTGCCTTCGACCTCCACCGTGCCGGCGAGCGGATAGGCGGCGTCCACGGCCTTGACCTCGATGAGACCCTGCTGCTCGCCGTCGAGGCGGCGGGCCATCGTGCGCAGCGTCGCGGATTCGCTGATGCGGCCGTGGGCTGCGAGCCAATTCCTCTCCGCATCCGTCGCGCGGGCATGCATGCGCGAGAACGTCGCGTCGCCGCCGAGGATGACCTCGCCCTGGGTCTCGAAGCCCGCACGCAACGCGTCCGAGAGCGTGCTGACGGTCGCGATGACCGCGACGCCGAGAGCGACGCAGGCCATGAAGATGTAAAACCCGGAGAGCCCGGCGCGCAGCTCGCGGAGCGCGATGCCGAGCAGGCGCGACGTCGCAAGGCCGGATCGCGCCGGCCGGTCGGCCGCGCCGGGCTCCGTGGTTGTCGCCGTGGTCATGCAGCCACCACCGTCTGCTCGTCGGCCACGATCTTGCCGTCGGCCATGCGGATGGTGCGCTCGCATTCCTTGGCGAGGCGTTCGTCGTGGGTGACGAGGACGAGGGTGGCGCCGCTCTTTCGCTTCAAGCCGAACAGCAGATCGACGACCTGGCGGCCGGTCTTGCCGTCCAGGTTGCCGGTAGGCTCGTCGGCCAGCAGCAGCTTCGGCTCCGGTGCGAGGGCGCGGGCCAGCGCGACCCGCTGCTGCTCACCGCCCGAAAGCTGGGCCGGAAAATGATCGAGGCGAACGCCGAGGCCCACATCCGACAAAAGCGCGCGGGCGCGTTCGCGCGCGTCGATTTCGCCCGCGAACTCAAGCGGCAGCGCCACGTTCTCGAGCGCCGTCATGGTCGGGATCAGATGGAACGACTGGAAGACGATGCCGATATCCTCGCCGCGAGCGAGCGCCATGAGATCCTCGTCGAGGGCATTGAAATCACGGCCCGCAACGTGCACATCCCCACTGGTGGCCCGCTCCAGGCCGGCCAGAATCATGAGCAAGGATGTTTTTCCCGACCCCGACGGACCGACGATGGCGAGCGACTGACCGCGCGCCACATCGAGCGAGATGCCCTTCAGGATCTCCACCAGGCCCGCCCGGCTTTCGAGGTTGAGCCGAACGTCGCTCAAGTGAATGATCGGCTGGGGCACGTCGGGGGCTCCATCGGGCTGTCTGGGACGAACATCTGTTCGCGAGTGTCGAAGCGCGGTGAGGCAGAAAAATGAAGGCAGTGCAAAGTGCTTCGAGCTTCCGGGGTCAAATGGTGCGGCTGATGGCGATCGTCAACCTCCTCGTGGCGGCGAGCTTCGGCGCTGCGCAAGCAGCGGACGACACTCAGCCGATCCGCATCGTCGCCTTCGGCGACAGCCTGACGGCGGGTTATATGCTGCCGCCGTCCGATGCGTTTCCCGTCCAACTCGCGAAGGCGCTCGAAGCGAAGGGCGTGCATGTCGACATCGCCAACGCCGGCGTGTCGGGGGATACGACGGCGGCGGGGCTCGAGCGCTTCGACTGGGCGATCCCCGAGGGCACGGAGGCGGTCATTGTCGAGCTGGGCGCGAACGATGCGCTGCGCGGCATCGATCCGGACGAGACGCGCAAGAACCTCGATGCGATCCTTGACCGGCTCAAGGCTCGCAACATCGACGTCCTGCTTGCGGGCATGGCTGCGCCGAAAAACTGGGGCAAGGAGTACGAGGCGCGCTTCGCGACGATCTACAGCGATCTTGCGGCCAAGCACGATGTGCTGCTCTATCCCTTCTTCCTTGAGGGGGTCGCGCTCGATGCCAAGCTCAACCTGCAGGACGGCCTGCATCCGACCGGCCAAGGCGTCGGCGTGGTCGTCTCCCATATCCTGCCGCAGGTCGAAGCGCTGATCGAGCGCGTGCGCGCGCGGCGGGCGGCGTCCTCCAAGTCCTGATCGCGAGCTTCCGCCGCCATGCCCCGTCTCTTTACCGCTCTCCAACTACCGCCCGATCTTGCGGATGCGCTTGCCGAATTCGCCGTTCCACTCGCAGGAGCGCGCTGGATCGAGCCGCAGGACATGCATCTCACACTGCGGTTCGTGGGCGATATCGACAATCTCGCGGCCGATGAGTTCCATGCGGCTCTGTCACGAATCGACGAGCCGGCGTTCACGCTGACGCTGTCGGGCTTCGGCGCATTCGGCGGACAGCAGCCGCGCACGCTATGGGCCGGGGTTGGCGACAATCCGTGGCTCGATGCGCTGGCGCGGGCCAACGACCGGGCCGCCCGCAGTGCCGGCTTGCCGCCCGACAAGCACGCCTTCAAGCCGCATGTGACGCTCGCACGCCTCAAGGGCACGCGGCCCGAGGCTGTGGCGCGCGTGCTGGGGCAGCTCGGTGCGTTCGCGAGCGCGCCGTTCCAAGTCGAGAGCTTCGCGTTGTTCTCGTCGCGTCCCAAAGTCGGCGGCGGGCCGTACGTGATCGAGGACACGTTCTCCCTGCGCGGGGCCGATTATGCAGGCTCGTGGGCCGGAGACCTCTGACATCCGCTGACAAGAACAACGGCCTCTGATCATCACCCTCATACAGGGCGCGCGGATGCCGCCGGTCTGGGTTATAGAACAGCACGACAACCTGGGGATGGGGGGCGAGGCCGTGCAGGACATCACAACCGATCGCGGCGTGCGCGAGGCCGCACCGGGCCGCGCGCTGATCTCCTGGGTGCTGTTCGACTGGGCGGCGCAGCCGTACTACACGCTGGTTCTCACCTTCCTGTTCGCGCCCTATTTCGCCAATGCCGTTGCCGCGACCCCGGCCGAGGGTCAGGCGCTATGGGGCTACGCCGCGGCGACCGCCGGCGTGATCATCGCCATCGGCAGTCCGTTCCTCGGCGCGATGGCCGATGGGCGCGGGCGTCGCAAACCCTGGATGGCGCTGTTTTCGGTGCTGTTCGTCGCCGGGCTCGCGATGCTGTGGCACGCGGTGCCCGGTGCGGACGCGGCGACGATCTTTCTTGTACTGGCGGCGTTCGTGGTCGCGACCGCGATGGCGGAGTTCACCACCGTTTTCACGAACGCGATCATGCCGAGCCTGGTGCCGCATAGCCAGCTCGGACGGCTGTCCGGCACCGGATGGGCGGTCGGCTATGCCGGCGGGCTCGTGAGCCTCGCCATCATGGCCGGACTCGTGGTGCCCGATCCCGTGACGGGCAAGACGCTGCTTGGCTTCGCGCCGTTGATCTCCCTCGACACCGCCGCGCGCGAAGGCGATCGCCTCGTGGGGCCGTTCGCGGCGGTCTGGTATGCGCTGTTCATGATTCCGTTCTTCCTGTTCGTGCCGGACAAGCGACCCAGTGTCGGCGCGAAGAGTGCGCGGGCGCCGCTGGCCGAGTTGTTGGAGACGCTCCGCTCCTTGCCGTCGCACCGCGACATGCTGCTGTTCCTCATCGCGCGCATGCTCTATGCGGACGGGCTCGCGGCGATCTTCGCGTTCGGAGGCATCTACGGCGCGGCGGTGTTCGGCTGGGGTGCGCTCGAGCTCGGACTGTTCGGCATCGTGCTGACGCTGACGGGCGTATTCGGGGCGCTAATCGGCGGCGTGCTCGACGACCGGATCGGATCGAAGACCGTCATCATCGTGTCGCTGCTGCTCCTGCTCGTCGGCGCGTTCGGCATCCTGTCGGTCGATCAGAGCCATGTGCTCTATGTCAGCGAGGTTGCTCCGAAGGGCGCGGGATCGGAGCCGTTCTCGTCGGCGGGCGAACAGGTCTTCCTCGCCTTCGCCGTGCTCGTCGGACTGGTCGCGGCACCCGTGCAGGCGGCGAGCCGCGCGCTGCTCGCCCGTCTCGCGCCGCCCGAGAAGATGACGCAGTACTTCGGACTGTTCGCCTTTTCCGGGAAGGTCACTGCGTTCATGGCGCCGCTGCTGGTCGCGATCGTGACGCAGGCGAGCGGAAGCCAGCGCATCGGCATGGCGTCGATCGCCGTGTTCCTAATCGTCGGGCTGGTGCTGATGCTCGGCGTGCGGGCGACATCGCGGCCGCCTGCTTAGGGGCGCTTGGACACCATGAACCAGGCGGGGCCGGTGTGGGGGTCGTGCCAGACGCTTTGCCAGCGAAAGCCCGCCTTCTCGTAGGCCCGCACGGCGCGCTCGTTCCTGACCGACGGGAAGATGCACACGGCGACGGCGAGCGTGGTGGCAAACACCTCGTCGCGCAGCATGGCGAGTGCCGCTTGGCCGACGCCTTTGCCGCGATGCTCCTCGGCGGCGACGAAGAGGTCGAGATCCCACGTGCCCGGCTCCAATTCGTCCGGCAAGTCGTCACCCCACAGCGTCGCATCGACGGCATGCGCGTAGCCCACGGGTGCGCCGTCCGCCTCGATCAGCCTGCAGATCGCGTGCTCGGCGCCGAGTGCGAGAGTGACCTCGGCCTCGGTGGCCGACATCGGTCCCCACCAATCCTGGACGTCCGGGCGCGCGAGCCAGCGGCGGATCAGGTCGAAATCCGCGCGCGTCGCGGGACGCAGCGTTATGCGCGGCGCGCCGGCCATCAATGGCGGAAGTGGCGCATGCCGGTCAGAATCATGGCCAGGCCGGCGTCGTCGGCGGCGCGGATCACCTCGTCGTCACGCAACGAGCCGCCGGGCTGGATGACCGACGTCGCACCGGCTTCGGCTGCCGACAGCAAGCCATCCGGGAAGGGGAAGAACGCGTCGGAGGCGACGGCGGAGCCTTTGACGTCGAGACCCGCCATCTCGGCCTTGATGGCGGCGATACGCGAGGAATTCACGCGGCTCATCTGGCCCGCGCCGATGCCGACCGTGGCACCGTTCCTGGCGTAGACGATGGCGTTCGACTTGACGAACTTGGCGACTTTCCAGGCGAACAGGAGATCCGCCATCTCGGCGGACGTGGGCTGCCGCTTCGTGGCGACGTGAAGGCGATCGTAGAGCGCCAGATCCGCGTCCTGCACCAACAGGCCGCCGGCAACCGTCCGCGCGTCGCGACGCGGCGGGGCGACGAGGGGCCATTCGCCCGTGACCAGCAGTCGCACGTTCTTCTTGGCCGCTACGGCCGCCCTGGCCTCGTCGGTGACGGACGGGGCGAGGATGACCTCGACGAACTGTCGCTCGACGATGGCCGACGCGGTGGCGCCGTCGAGCTCCCGGTTGAAGGCGATGATGCCGCCGAAGGCCG
>JAFKKW010000448.1:6528-13151 GCA_017304275.1 Hyphomicrobiales bacterium
CTTGGAGGCGCGGTCGTAGGCGTCGAGCAGCGTGCCGGCCTCGGCGACGCCGCACGGATTGGCATGCTTGACGATGACGCACGCGGGCTTGTCGGCGAACGACTTCACGCATTCGAGGGCGGCGTCGCTGTCGCCGATGTTGTTGTAGGAGAGCTCCTTGCCGAGCAACTGGCGTGCGCTCGAGATCGTCCCCGGCGCGGGGTCACGGGCCGTGTAGAACGCCGCGCCCTGGTGCGGGTTCTCGCCGTAGCGCATGTCGATCGCTTTCAGATACTGCGTCGAGAAGGTGGGCGGGAAGCCGTCCGCGTTGCCGTCGGCGCTCTCGGCCACAGCGCCGAGCCAGTTGCTGATGGCGCCATCGTAAGACGCCGTACGGGCGTAGGCCTTGGCGGCCATACGCTTGCGGAACGCGGGAGTCGTCCGGCCGTGGTTCGCCGCCATCTCGGCGAACAGCGCCGCATAGTCGGCGCGATCGATAATGACCGTTACCGACGCGTGGTTCTTGGCGGCAGCGCGGATCATCGCCGGGCCGCCGATGTCGATGTTCTCGACGCAATCGTCGAAAGACGCCCCGCTCGCGAGCGTCTGCTCGAACGGGTAGAGGTTGACGATCAGGAGATCGATGGCAGCGATCTTGTGGGTCTCTGCGGCCGCCATATGCTCCTCGTTGCCGCGCACGCCCAGCAGGCCGCCGTGAATCGCCGGGTGGAGCGTCTTGACGCGCCCGTCCATGATCTCGGGAAAGCCCGTCACGTCCGCGACATCGGTGACGGCGAGGCCGATGCCCTTCAGCTTCGCGGCCGTGCCGCCGGTCGAGATCAGCTCGATGTTCCACTCCGCGAGCGTCTGGGCCAGCTCGTCCAGCCCCGTCTTGTCGGAGAGCGAGATCAACGCGCGGCGGATTCTGGGATTCGGATCTTTCATGGGTCGTCTCTATCCTTGGACGTCTTTCATTCACGTCTCAGCCTGGTGCTGGCCTTCCAAAACCCAGCGGACCTCCGTCTCGCCGAAGGTGGCACCGCGGGCCACGATCTGAAGCGAGCGGCGCGGGCCGGCCGAGTCGGCGAAATAGGTGCTTTCCTCGATCGCAAGCCGCGCGCCCTCGAGGCTGAACCACCACGTATCCCCACCCGGCAGCTCGATGACGGCGATGCTCGGATTGTCGCTCCGCCTGCAGCGGACCGCCGGGTGCAGGTGGAAATGGATGGCGAACGGCACGTCCTGACGCAAGCGGATGGTGCCGCTCTTGCCGGCAAGCCGGTCGATGCCGAGCAGGCGACGGCCCGCAGCGCCGAGCGCCAGCGTGCGATGGTGCATCAGATTGAAGCGGCGCATGTAGCCGTCGTGCCGGGCCGTGAGCTCGACGCCACCGTCGTGCGCCTCGACCTTGGCGGCGACCTCATCCGGGAAGCGGATCGGCGGACCGCCGACCAGATCCTCCAGCATACGGTGACGGATCAGCTTCGACGACGACTTCTCGCCGAGACAGAGCGTGTTGTGACTCGCGGTCGCGCGCGCGGCCGCCCGCCATTCGATGTTGGCGGAGGAGGGCGCGCCGCCGTTGACGAGCATCAGCGCCGTGCCGACGCTGAACTCGAAAGACAGGCAGCTCGCGTGCGCCTCCGCGGCTGACTCCAGCGGCGGCGGCGGTCCCGCGTCCATGATCAGGATCGCCGGTCCGCGCTCGAGGCGAATGTATTTCGATGCGGGTGCGTTTGCGGGTACGGCGCCCGGGTTGTCGTCGTAGACGAGCACGGTTGCGAGCCCCGCCGGCGAGGCGACGCCCATGCCGTTGAAGCGCGCGAGCATGCCGTCGCCCAGACGCATGTACTTCAACATGCCCAGCATGGCCTTGAGCGCGGAGGCGAACTCGGGCGGCGTGCGGCGGCTGCGCGCGACAAAACACTGGCCGAGCGGCAGAAGATCCAGGATCAGCTCGACGAGAATGCCGGGGTTGCGGCTGACGTGGCCGCCATCGGGGAGGATCTGCCGCTCCAACTCCTGCACGAACAACTTTTCGGTTTCACTCACCTGCGCTTCGTGGCCGGAAATGCAGAGCTGCGCGAGCAACAGGGCGAGCAGCGACAGCAGGCGCGGATAGCCGCTGGCGCTGGTGCGCCAGTTCGCAGCCAGGCGCACGAGCTGCAGCCCGAGGCTCTCGGTGATAACCTCATAGGTCTCGGCATCGGCCTCCTCCAGGAGGAGGCTCGAATGAGAGATCCACGAGATCAACCGTCGTCCGGTGACGTGCGGCTCCCAGGCGAGGCCCCCGCCGCCGCCGCGATGACGCATCGCCCACTCGGCCGCGAGGAGCTGCGCCATCTCGCGCGCCTCGGGTCGGTCCACCGCATCGAGGTGACGCAGCCACGCGAAACCGTGCAGCGCCCGCGCCCATCCTTCGCTGGGCGGAACGAGATCGAAGGGCGACACGTCGTCGGCGAGCGCGACGGCTCCCGCGAGGCCGAACTGCCCGCCCTCGACCTCGTCCCAGAAGCTCGGGTCGGCGGTGCGCAAGTCTTGCGGCACGATGAGAAGCTGCTCGGCGGCGGTGGCGCTGAACTGCCAGCGGAAGGGCGGCGCGCAGAGGACGGACGAGATCGCCTCGCGCCGCAGACGGTCTGCGGCGAGGTGCGTGATCCTGATCCGTTCCGAAATCTTGAGCCGTGACGCCATACGCTTCCTTCAGGCCACGCCCGCGCCGGGACCTCGCGCTGGAGACCGGGCGCGGCTCCGCTTCCTAATGGTAGCATGACGACTTGCGTCCTCAATCGGCCGCGTCCGACTTATAGGCTTGGAAACATCCAAAATTTTCATGGACCTAGCTCTGCCTTACGAGGCGGGCGGCGTAAAACCCATCGAGGCCGGACATCGAGGGCTCGTCCTGCGGCAGATGGCAGGGCAGCGTACGAAGGTCGCCGTCAGGGGTGATCCACTCGGTCGCGATGCCTGCTTCTGCAGGGGCAATCCCGAGGCGGGCGAATTGCGGGTTTGCCTGCAGGAACTCCGCGATCCGCGCCTCGCCTTCCTCGGGCTCTAGCGAGCAGGTGCAGTAGACGAGCTGGCCGCCGGGGGCGACGAGACGCGCCGCGCGGTCGAGCAACTTTGCCTGCAGGGCGACGCGGGCGCTGGTGTCGTCTTTGCGGCGCAGGTGCAGGATGTCGGGGTGGCGGCGGATGGTGCCGGTGGCGCTGCAGGGTGCGTCGAGCAGCACGGCGTCGAACGTGCGGGCCGGCTCCCAGGTCAGCACGTCGGCTTCGACGACGTCGGCTTCGAGCTTCAATCGCGCAAGGTTCTCCTTGAGGCGTGCGAGGCGCGCCATCGACTGATCGACGGCCGTGACATTCGCGCCGGCGGCTGCAAGCTCCGCCGTCTTGCCGCCGGGGGCCGCGCAGAGGTCCGCGACGTCGCGACCGGCCACCTCGCCCAGCAGGCGTACGGGAAGTGCGGCGGCGGCGTCCTGCACCCACCAGTCGCCGGTTGCGAAGCCTGGCATCTGGTCGACGCGTCCGGCGCCCTGGCGGCTCACGCGGACCGTGCCGGTCGGCAGCACGATGCCGCCGAAGCGGCCTGCCCAGGCTTCCGGCTCCGATTTCACCGAGAGGTCGAGGGCTGCTTCGGCGAGCGATGCGGCCGCGATCTCGCGCGCGTGCGTCTCGCCATAAGCCTCCGTCCAGCGTTGGAGCAGCCAGGAGGGAATGTTGGCTACGACCGGATCGAGACCGGCGCGCACGTCCTTGCCGGTTGCCGCCACACGGCGCAGCACGGCGTTGGTCAGCTTGTCGAAGCGTCGCGCCTTCGGGTCGGCGCGGCACTGGTCGACGGCTAGACTGATGGCGGCATGGGGCGGTGTATCGAGCAAGAGGAGCTGGGCGGACGCGCCGAGCAGGATCGGCCGCAAGGTTCCCGTGTCAGCCGGCAGCGGCTTGTCGAGGAACGAGGAGATGACCGCATCCAACTCGCCCTTGTGACGCAGCACGCTCATGACGAGGAGCCGCGCAAAGGCGCGGTCGCGCGCGTCGAGCGGTCCCCATTTGCCGACCGCCGCCTCGAAGGCGTCATCGAGCGGGCGTCCGCGATCCAGGATGCTCACAAGGCAGGCGACCGCCGCCTCGCGCGCGGCGAAGCCCTGGGGCTTCGGACGCGGCTTCTGATGCGGGCGGGGCGATGGGGGCATGCGGGATTCCAGACTGCGCGGCCCCGACCGGATGGTTCCGGGCGAGGCCGCTCTTCAACTTCCCATGGCCGTCCAGACGGGCCGCGTCAAGCGCGACCCTCATGCCGGCATTGTCAGCCCCAGGGGCCGCGGGACGACCGCGGGCCGGGCGACTGCGACCACGGGTCGGTGGGGCCGGCCTGCTCGATCGAGGATCCGCCGCCATCAAGGTTCACGCCGTTGCGCGTCAACTCCTGGGCCAATGCCTCGAGCGCAGCGATCCGGTTCTCGGTGTTGGGATGGGTCGAGAACAGGTTGTCCATACCCTGGCCGGTGAGCGGGTTGATGATGAACATGTGGGCGGCGGCCGGCACGGCCTCGGCCTCCTCGTTCGGGATGCGGCGCGCGGCACGATCGATCTTGACGAGGGCGGACGAGAGCCAGCGCGGGTTGCCGCAGATCATCGCGCCGAGACGGTCGGCCTGGTACTCGCGCGAGCGGCTGATGGCCATCTGCACCAGCATGGCGGCGAACGGCGCGACCAGCATGGCGAGGATGGCGCCGATCATGCCGACGCCGCTACGGTCGTTGTTGTGGCCGCCAAAGAGAGCGCCGAACTGCAGGTACTGGGCAAGCATGGAGATCGCGCCGCCGATGGTCGCCGCGACGGTCATGGTCAGCGTATCGCGGTTCTTGATGTGCGCGAGCTCATGCGCGATGACGCCGGCCGCTTCCTCTCGCGAGAGCGCTTCGAGCAGGCCCGACGTGGCAGCGACGGCGGCGCGCGACGGGCTGCGGCCGGTCGCGAACGCGTTCGGCTGCGGGTTGTCCATGATGTAGACGCGCGGCATCGGCAGGTCGGCGCGGCGCGCGAGATCGCGGACGAGGCCGTAGTACTCCGGCGCCGTGCGCTCATCGACCTCGTGCGCTCCGAACATGCGGAGCACCATCTTGTCGGAGTTCCAGAAGCTGAACAGGTTCATGGCCAGCGCCACGAAGAAGGCGATGACCATGCCCTGCTGCCCGCCAATCGCCGCGCCCATGGCGACGAAAATCGCGGTCAGGGCCGCGAGCAACATGGCCGTCTTGGCGTAGTTCATCGGCATTCGTTCACTCCAGGTTGAACCGCATCCGCCGCGCCGCGACTTTGGCCGCATCGCGGATGTCTTCGGATCTGCTATATAGGAAGGGTGCGGGCGGACGACCAGCACCCCCAATAAACGTGGACATGGCGCGCGATGACGCTTCCCGACGACGGACAAAACCCCTCCGTATCCGAGCCGGTGGAGACCGAGCAGAGGCCGCTACCTGCCGCCGCCCAGCGCGCACTCGCCGAGGCGGCGGAGCGTCGCGCCGCAGCCGCGCGCGCTCAACACCGCATGCCGCCTGAGGTCGGCGGGTCGGCCGGTCCCGAGCCGACGCGCTACGGCGATTGGGAAAAGGGCGGCATCGCCAGCGATTTCTGATCGGACGGCGTTTCAGCCATCCTTGTTGTGCGGCACATCCTCCGTTTGAAAACCGGTTCCCACTTTTCCTCTAGCGCTCTAGGTTACCCGCGGGGACATGCCAGCGGTTGAACAGATGGCGGCGCGACCACGGGCGCAGTTGCGGGGGAGCATGCAGCAAAAAAAGACGCAGCAGAAACCACGCCGGCTATTCGCGAAGATCGTGCTGTCGCTCATCCTCCTGGTCGCGATCGCGGGAGGGTTCTGGTTCGGACTCATTCCGCAGAGCGTCAGCCCGTTCGGCACGGTCTCGCTCGACACGCGGCCGATGCTGTTCACCGATCCCAAGCTGTCGGTGCTGAGATTCGATTCGGCGCTTTGCGCGGCCGTGCTCAAGGAGCCGCACATCGACGCATCGCCGATCCCCGACCGCGTTTCGGACAACAATTGCGGCTGGGTGAACGCGGTGCGCTTCACGCGCGTAGGCGGGGCGCAGATCGGTGTCAATCCGCTCACCTGCGAGACGGCGGCAGCGCTTGCGCTGTGGGTCGAGCACGAGGTGCAGCCGCTCGCCCGCGAGATGTACGGGCAGGAGGTCGTGCGCCTCGGCGACATGGGCACCTACGACTGCCGTAACATCGTCGGCAACCCGCTTTGGAAAGGCGTGCGCAGCCAGCACGCCGCCGCGAACGCCATCGACATCTCGGGCTTCACGTTCGCGGACGGCCGGTCGATCACGCTTCTGCGCGACTGGACCGGCAAGGGCCGCGACAGCGACTTCCTGCATGAGGTGCACCGGCGGTCGTGCCGCTATTTCCGGGTCGCGCTAAGCCCGGACTTCAACAAGGCGCACGCCAACCACTTCCACTTCGACCGCGGCCTCATGTGGACGTGCCGGTAGGCTGACTTTGCCCGGAGTCATGCGCCAACAAGCCGCCCTGGATGGCCGGGTCAAGCCGGCCATGGTGTGGGAGAGGGGGTTATGTTTGGTCAACGGTTCTACGTCTACATCATGGCCAATAAGC
>JAFKKW010000449.1 GCA_017304275.1 Hyphomicrobiales bacterium
GCAGCGACAGCCTGACAGGATGCCAATCCATGGCGTTGTGGCCGCTCCCAAAGCGTTCGTCGATTATTGCACCCGCATGCCGTCCGAGTGCTCATCCGGCATCATGGGAGAGAGCCGCGTAACGCTCGATGACATGCACATGCGCTTCTTCACCGCCAAGCCGGACCGCTCGCACCGGTTCGCGGCGCGGCTGACCCAGATCGATTACGCGCGCGAGATGGCCTTCGTCGTCCTCTCGGAATCCGAAGACGATCTGCTCGGCGTGTCACGTCTCTCCGCCGACCCCGACTACACGCGCGCCGAGTATGCCGTGCTGGTGCGCTCGGATCTCAAAGGCAAAGGGCTCGGCTGGCTTTTGATGCAGCATCTCATCGCCTACGCGCGGGAAGAAGGGCTCGGCGCCCTCTACGGCGAGATCCTGGCCACCAACACCACCATGCTCGAGATGTGCCAGTCGCTCGGGTTCGTGGTCGCGCCCGACGCGGAGGACACCACGCTGCGTCACGCCACCCTGAAGCTCAAGGCCGCGTCGTAGAGTACGCTTTGGACAGGTGACTGAGACGGCACGTCATGCCTCCCTCTCCCCAGTGGGGAAAGGGAGAGGGTGAGGGGTCGCGCTGTCCACGTAGATCGTAAGAGGTCTAGTCCTCGGGCGGCAATGGCTTGTCGCCGTCGTCCTGGATGGCACGCCATCCCGCACCCTCGAGATCTCCGAATTGCCCGGAGTTGAGCGCCCATAAGAACGCGGCAAGCCCCAGGCCACCCAGCGCCAGCGCACACGGAATGAGCCACGCCAGCGCACTCATGACGCCCTCCGTATCGACTCCAGGGCGAGCCTGCGGCTCCTGAGCCGCAGCGCGTTGACCGTGACCGCGATCGACGACAGCGACATCGCCAGCGCCGCGATCAGCGGCGTCACGTGGCCGGCCACCGCGAGCGGCACGAACACGATGTTGTAGCCGATGGCGATTGCGAAGTTCTGGAGCGACATGCGCTGGCTGGCCCGCGCCACGCGGATCGTTTCCAGGATCGGCGCCAGCGCCTGTCCCTGGAACACCGCGTCGGCGGCCGTCTGGCTGACATCCGCCGCCGTGGACGGCGAGATCGACGCATCGGCTGCCGCCAGCGCCGGGGCGTCGTTGAGGCCATCTCCCACCATCAGCACGGTCCGTCCCCGCGCCTTCAGGTCCTCGACGAACGCGATTTTGCCGTCCGGCTTCACGCCGGCCCACCACGCGTCGATGCCGACCGAGCCCGCAACGTCGGAGACCGTCTCGGATCGGTCGCCCGAAACCAGGCACACCAGATACCCGGCGGCCTTGAGCGCGCTCACGGTCTCGGCCGCATCCGGCCGCACGGCATCCTCGAAGTCGAGCGCAATGGCCCGGCCCTCGGCATCCAAGAACCACAGCGAGCCGGCGCGTGCTTCCGCCGCGCCGCCACCGTCCTCGGCCCACGACGCAGAGCCGAGCCGCAGCTCGCCGCCGCTGGCACACGGCGCGACGAGACCGGATCCGGGCACCTCCAGCACACCCGGCGCGGCCGCCACCGCAACGCTGCGCTCGCGGGCGGCACTGACCACTGCTTTCGAATAGGGATGACGGCTCGCGATCGCCAGCGAAGCCGCTGCGGCCAGCGTCGCCTCCGAGACGTCGGCGCCGTTGCGCAACACCGGCTCACCGCGCGTCAGCGTACCCGTCTTGTCGAACACGATCGTATCGACGTTCGCAAGGCGCTCGAGTCCGTCTCCCGCCTTGACGATGACGCCCTTGCCGAACAACCGGCTGGTCGCGGCGACCTGAACGGCCGGAACGGCCAGCGCCAGAGCGCACGGACAGGTGATGATCAGGACCGCGATGGCATACGTCAGCGCGGTCTCCCAGCCGGCGCCCGCCATCATCCAGCCGACGAACGTCGACGCACCGAGAATGTGTACCGCCGGCGCATAGACTCGCGCCGCGCGATCCGCAAGACGCACGTACTGCCCGCGTCCCTGCTCCGCCGCGTGCATGAGGCGCGCGATCTCCGCAAGAAGCGTATTGTCGTCCGTCGCCGTTGCCTCGACCGTGATCGCGGTCGTCATGTTGACGGTGCCCGCATGCACGCTGTCGCCGGGACCCGCCATACGCGGCAGGGTCTCGCCCGTGATCAAGCTCTCATCGATCTCCGCGGAGCCCGACAGGATCCGGCCGTCGACGGGAATCCGCTCGCCGGCCGCGACATGGATCCGCATGCCCGGCGCGAGCGCACGCGCCGGCATGCGTTCCACGCGCCCGTCCGCATCGAGCACCGCCGCCGTCAGCGCCTTGAGGCCGAGCAGGTTCTCGGCGGCGCCGCGCGCCTTGATGCGGACCTGCTCGTCGAGATAGCGCCCGATCAGCAGGAAAAACGTCAGCATGATCGCTGCGTCGAAATAGACCTGGTGGCTGCCGCGCATGGTCTGGAACAGGCTCATGGCGGTTGCCAGGATGATGCCGAGCGAGATTGGCACGTCCATGTTGAGCCGCCGCGCCCTGAGCGCTCCGCCGGCCGACCGGAAGAACGGCTGCGCCGCGTACGCGATCGACGGCATGGCGATGAGCGCCGAAAGCCAATGAAAAAGCGACGCCACCGTATCGTCCATGTCGCTCACCGCCCCGGCCCACACCGAGACCGAAAGCAGCATGACGTTCGCCGCCGCAAAGCCCGCGACGCCGAGCCGCCGCAGGAGATCGTCGGCGCGTCGCGCATCCTGCTTGCCGGCCGTCTCCACCGCCTCGGCCGCCGGATAGCCTTCGCGCGCCAGCGCGTCGATGAGCGGCTGCGGTCCTGTCACCGCGGCATCGAACGCGACGTTGACACGCCGGGACGACAGGTTGACGCGCGCATCCTGCACGCCCGCAATTCGCCGCAGGGTTCGCTCGACGGTCGCCATGCACGCACCGCAGTGCATGCTGTCGACCACGAGTGACACCGTCTGCGGCGACGCGGCGCGTCCAATCACGCGAGAGGAGTCTCGCCCGGCGCTCGAATGGGTCAGGGTGCGATCCATAGGCGCCTCCGCACCTCGAAGACAGGCTCCTCGCTGACCCCATCGGCGGCGAAAGCGCGCACGGTCGCAATCCAGGTGCCCGCTTCGGGCGCGCGCGCGAGCGGCACTTCGAATACGCCCGACGTCGCTTCGCCGAGCCGCAACGTGACGTCCGCGGCATCGGTGGCCGGACGACCCAGCGTCGCTTCCACTCTGAGCGCGCCAGGCGTCCCACCCGCCGCATCCTTGAGCGAGACCCTGATCCGGGCGGGATCAGGCGTTAGCTCGACCGTATCCGTCCAACCGAGCGCATCCTGCTGCGCCTCCCGCGCGATGCGCGCGTTGTAGGCGAGGCCGTCCCGATAGGCGTTCTGGTTGTCGACTCCGCCGAACGTCGAAACCGCCTGGTAGATCATGGTCGCGTCCGCGATGATGATGACGCCGAAGAACGCCACCATGGCGCCGAGCACATGCCGGCCCGAAAGCTTGCGCGCGGCCCCGGCCGTTGCACCTGATGTCGTCATCGCCCTGGACTCCTGAAGGCAGTATCGCGGATCACCTCTTCTCCGGTCGTGGCGTCGGTGACGACGAACCGAACCGGGGTCGAGCTGGCGGAGAGTTCGGCTTCCACGTCGCGCGGCACCGAGACGTAGATCTTGAGCGCGCGCACGACGTCGGCCGCGACCGTGACGTCCCTCTCGCCGTGCGTCTGTCCGACGATTGCCATCTCCGCCCCCGCAATTCCCTCTACGCGGACTGAGAAGCGTTGCTCCACGTGCGTCTTGTTGAGGATCTTGAGCGTATAGCCGTTGCGGATTCCGCCGTCGGAAAGCTTGACGAACAACGGGTTGCGATCTTCGATCACGCTGATCTCGACGGGCGCGCGCATCACCCAGGCCCAGCCCATGATACCGAGCACCAGCGCGATCAGAACGGAGTAGAGCACGGTCCGCGGTCGTACGAACCGGACCGGTTTGCGATCGGCCTCCGACGGCGCCTCCATGTTGTGGAACGACTCGTAGGCGATGAGGCCGCGGGGCCGGCCGACCTTGCCCATGATGTCGTCGCACGCGTCGATACACAGCGCGCACTGGATGCACTCGAGCTGTGCACCGTCGCGGATATCGATTCCCATCGGACACACGGCGACGCAGGCCTTGCAATCCACGCAGTCGCCGCGGTTGAGCCACGACTGCCCCTTCTTGTGCGGGCCACGCGGCTCACCGCGATAGTCCCGATAGGAGACGAGCAGCGAATCCTGGTCGAACATCGCCGCCTGGATGCGCGGCCATGGGCACATGTAGATGCAGACCTGCTCGCGCGCGATGCCGCCGAGCAGATAAGTCGAGATCGCGAAAATTCCCATGAACACGTAGGCGACGATGGGCGCCTCGCCCGTCATAAGCTCGCGGGCGAGCGTGGGAGCGTCGCGAAAATAGAACACGAGCACGCCGCCGGTCGCGACGCCGATCAGAAGCCAGGAGATGTGCGTTGCCGTCTTCTTCCAGATCTTGTCGAACGTCCACGGCGACTGATCGAGGCGGATGCGCGCGTTGCGGTCACCCTGCCAGAACCGCTCGACGGCGATCATGAGGTCGGTCCAGACCGTCTGTGGACAGGTGTACCCGCACCACATGCGCCCCGCGAGCGATGTCACGAGGAACAGGCCGAGCGCCGATATGATCAGGATGCCGGTAATGAAATAGAGCTCCTGCGGCCAGATCTCGATCGGCCCGAAGAACAGCCGCTGATTCGCGAAATCGAGCAGGAACGCCTGGTCCGGAAGCCCGGGCCCGCGATGCCACCGGATCCACGGCAGGAGATAATAGATCCCGAGCGTCACCGCCATCACGACCCATTTGATCGTACGGAACGTTCCCCGCGCCCTCTTGGGATAGATCCGCTGGCGCGACGCGTAGTAGCTGCGCCGCTCCTTCGACGACACGGCATCCACATCGATGCGCTGCACGCCGGGCGCGGCCTCGCTCGGCTCCTCGTGGATGAACGTCGATACAGGATCCATTTGCGTCACGGCCGCCTCCGCCGGCTGCTCGAACGACGGCTACTGTCCGCCGCCCAGTGCGTGCACGTAGATCGCGAGCATCTTTATGGTAACCGGATCGAGCTTTCCGGCCCAGGCCGGCATCACGCCGCCGCGACCGGTGCGGATGGTCTCCTCGATGTCCGCCTTCTGCCCGCCGTAGAGCCAGATGCCGTCCGTAAGGTTCGGCGCACCCATCTCGACGGTGCCCTTGCCCTCGGGACCGTGGCACGCGACGCATTGCTCCTCGAACACGACCTTGCCGCGCTCGATCGCAGCCGCATCGCCCGACGTCCCGGAAAGGGAAAGGACGAACGCGGCAGTATCCGAGATCTGCGCCGGCGTCAGGATCTGATCGATCCCGAACCGCGGCATGGCGCTCTCATGGCTGTCGGCATGACCCGAGCGGATGCCGTTGCGGATCGTCTGCTCGATCGCCTCGATGCTGCCGCCCCACAGCCAATCGTCGTCGTTGAGATTGGGATAGCCCTTGAAGCCCTGGGCACCCCGGCCGTGGCACGGCGCACAATTGTTGCCGAACTGCGTCGCGCCGCCGCGCAGCACGAACTCCATGAGATCGGAATCTTTCTCGATCTCGGCCGGCGTCCGCTCGGCAATCGCCGCCACGAACTTCGCCTGCGCCTCCTTCGCCGCGACAATGTCCTTCGTCACCTCGTTGCGCTGACTGTAGCCGATCATGCCCCGCGTGTAGCCGTCGACGAGCGGCCATGCCGGGTAGACCACCCAGTAGCCGATCGACCAGACGATGGTCGCATAGAGGACGTAGAGCCACCATTTAGGCAGCGGCTTGTTCAGCTCCTTGAGATCGCCGTCCCAGACGTGTCCCGTGGTTTCGACGCCGGTGACGGCATCGACTTCCTTATGTCCGGCCATGTGGCTCCCCCTTTTTGTCCTCTTCGCGCACGCCGGAAGTCCGCTCGGCCTGCAGAGCCGGCTGATCATCTTCGATGATGAGCGGCAGCCTGGCCGCAGCGTCGAACTTCGCCCTGTTGCCGGGCCGCAGCGCGTAGACGAGCACGCCCGCCATCACCCCGCCGAAGATCGTCATGGCAATGATCTGCGACCAGCCCGCCATATCGTGGTAAGTCATGGCGCTTTCCTCACCGCAGATTTGGACCGGCCGCATCGAAGGTCGTAAAGTCGACCAGCGTGCCAAGCATCTGGAGATAGGCGATCAGCGCATCCATCTCGGTCGGGGGACCTTCCGCTTTGCCGTCGAATTTGCGCACCTGCGCCTTGGGATAGCGCTCGAGCACGGCCTTGGCGGCCTTCGTGTCCGGCGTGATCTGCCCCGCGAGATCGGCGCTTGCATTGCTGATCATGTCGTCGGTATAGGGCACGCCAGCGAGCCTGAGCGCCTTCATGTCGGCGGACATATCGCCGACGTCGAGCTTACGCTCCGCCAGGAACGGATACCCGGGCATCACCGAGCCCGGGACCACCTCGCGCGGCGCCTTCAAGTGGTCCACATGCCAGGCGTCCGAGTATTTGCCGCCGACGCGCGCAAGGTCCGGACCGGTGCGCTTCGACCCCCATTGGA
>JAFKKW010000574.1:0-1217 GCA_017304275.1 Hyphomicrobiales bacterium
GCACCTGGTCGATCCCGCCGAACATCGAGCAGGTCGCCTCGGGCGCGTCGGATGCGACGTTCGCCGAGGACTTCGGCCTGTTCATGTGGACGGTCGTCGACCAGCTCTTCCGCGAGATCACGGACACCCCGTACGAGTGGCCGGCCCCGTCGGAGAGCGCCCCGCAGATGATGATGCTGCTGACCGAGGACAACGCGAGCGACTACCTGACCACCGGGTACATCGCCGTCCCGGACTTCCAGGAGCAGTACGCGGAGAACTGGGGCTTCTGCGTTCCACATACCCTGCTCGAAAGCCTCAAGGAGGACACCTATGACGTGGTGATCCGCTCGAGGCTCGAGGACGGATTTCTCACTTACGGCGAATACCTCCACCGCGGCGAGACCGAGGACGAAGTGCTGCTCTCGGCGCACATCTGTCATCCTTCGCTCGCCAACGACAACTGCTCGGGCCTGGCGCTGCTCACGCTTCTGGCAGCCAACCTCAACGGCATAAAGACGCGTTACAGCTACCGCTTCATTTTCGCCCCGGGCTCGATCGGGGCGCTTACTTGGCTGTCACGCAACGAGGGCAGCGTCCACCGCATCAAACATGGCCTGGTCGTCTCGTGCCTCGGCGACGGCGGCGGACCCACCTATAAGAAAAGCCGTCGGGGCGACGCCGAGATCGATCGCGCCATGGCGCACGTGCTGAAGCACTCAGACCTGCCAGCCAACATTCTGGAATTCTCACCCTACGGCTACGACGAGCGGCAGTACTGCTCCCCCGGGTTCAACTTGCCCGTGGGGCTCTTGCAAAGGAGCAAGTTCGGGACATTTCCCGAGTATCATACGTCGGCCGACAATCCGACCTTCATCAAACCGCAACATTTGGAAGAGTCGTACCGGATCATCGCCAATCTCATCGAGGTCCTTGAAGGCAATCGCTCGTTTCAGAATACCTCTCCGAAAGGAGAACCGAACCTCGGCAAGCGGGGGCTTTACGGCAGCATCGGGGGAGACAAGACTGCTGCCCAGAGCATCATGAAAATACTGTGGGTGCTCAATCTATCGGACGGCGAACACAGCCTGCTCGACATCGCCGAACGCGCCGACCTGCCGTTCCAGGATGTCTCCGCGGTGGCGGGCGTGTTGCACAAGCATGGCTTGCTCAGGCTCGCCTGATCAGGCTACCGCGGCGCCGACCGATACCATTCGATGGTCTTGCGTAGGCCTTCT
>JAFKKW010000574.1:1285-2189 GCA_017304275.1 Hyphomicrobiales bacterium
CGACACGAGCTCCTCGATGACGGCCCGGACCGACGTCAGGCGTCCGGAGCCGAGATCGAGGGTCGCACCCTCCAGCGCGGGCGTGCTGGCAGCCGCAGCAAAGGCGTCGACAATATCGGATATGTAGACCCAATCCGCCGTGATCCGTCCGCTCGACAATTTCGGACTCTCGTGTCGCAAGAGCGAGGCTATCACCGTTGGTATCAACTTTGCGGAATTCTGCGCCGGTCCATAGGTCATGAAGGGACGGAGGTTGACGACGGGGGCGCCATAAAGCGCATGGAACATACGTCCATAGCCCGCGCTCGCCCACTTTGCGGCGGCGTACGGAGAGCCCGGTGTCGGATTGACCGCTCCAGGCAACGGTTCCGTGAACGAGCCTGCCAGGATGATACGGCTGCATCCCGTCTCTTGCGCAGATACCAAAAGGTTGACGGTACTGGTTAGCAGGCTGTGATAGGTTGGCAGCACAAGCTCGGCGCGCGGTCCTGCGCCAACCGAGCCGGCCAAATGGTAGACGACTGAAGGCTTCACAGTCCGGAGTATTCGGCTCGTTTCCGTCGCATCTGCCAAGTCGGCCTGCCGCCACGTCGTCGTCGCGCCGTCCTTAGGTTGCGGATGCCGGGATGTCGCGTGTACCTCCCAGCCGTCGCCCGCAAGCTTGCGGCAGAGGTGCGACCCGATGAACCCGGCTCCGCCCGTCACCAGGATCGGGCCGCGATTTGGCACCTGTCGGGACGTGTCGGAACTCATGGTGGTCCTTGGAAGATCTCTGTTGTCACACGCGCGATGTAGGATCGACGGAGACTGGGAGCAGTTCAAGGCCGATTGCTCGTCTCGGGCGAGGCGCATTGGAAAGGGATATGATTAGGCTTTCTCGTTCATGATGTTTGATAGTTGGCAC
>JAFKKW010000102.1 GCA_017304275.1 Hyphomicrobiales bacterium
TGCCTTCGGACGTCGTCGTCGTCGGGTCCGGCGTGGTCTCCGCCTGGGCGGTCGCCGGAGATGCGGCTGCAACCGCCGCGCCACCGCTGGAAATCAGGAACTCGCGACGATCCATGGCCTTGCCTCCCCCTCCCGGGTTGCATGAGGTCCGCATCAAAGCCCAAGCCAAGGCCGAAAACAACGGTCACGGGCCCCGTTCCGCCGGCGCCCTGTTCCTCTATTCGGCAATAGATGCAGATTAACCACGTCTTATCCTTTGGGGATCTAACGTAGCGATCGAATTGTGAGTTTTTGCGTTCTGTCGACATGCTCAAAGGTGACCCAAGCAAGAGCAAGACGACCAGCCTGATGCAGGAGTACTCGGCCCTCATCGGAGACGCCGTTCTGCGTCAGCGGACGCGCTTGGCCGAACGCCAGGCCCGTCTCGAGGCCGAGCTCGCGGACCGGCTCAAATCTGAATTCATCGCCAACATGAGCCATGAGCTGCGCACGCCGCTCAACACCATCCTCGGGTTCTCGAAGCTCTTGCGGGATCATGAGAACCATCGCCTGCCCGACGCCGAGATCGCCCAATACGCAAGCCTGATCAAGGAATCGGCCGAGCATCTACTGACGGTCGTCAACGACATCCTCGACATCTCGAAGGTTCAAAGCGGTCTCTACGCGCTCGACGCCTTTGATGTCGATATCGCAGCCGTGCTGCGCGACTGTGTGGCGGCGGCTGCGCCGCAGGCCGCCGAAGCCGGCGTCACGCTCACCTTGCGCAACGCGTCCTCCCTGCCGCAGGTGCGGGGCGACGACACGAAGCTCGGTCAGATTTTCACCAACCTCCTCACCAACGCCATCAAGTTCACGCCCGAGGGCGGCTCCGTGACCGTTGAGGTCCTGGAACAGGGCAACGGCGGCGTGATGGTCGCGGTTCGTGACACCGGCATCGGCATGGCGCCGGAGCATATCGATGTCGCGCTCGAGCCGTTCGGACAAGTGGACCGTGCACGCACGCGCCGGCGCGAGGGGGCCGGGTTGGGGCTGACGCTGGCCAAGTGTCTGGTGGATTTGCATGGCGGCGAGCTGATGATCACCAGCGTGCAAGGCAAGGGGACCGACGTGACCGTCAAGCTACCGCCGGTGCACCCGGTCGCACCGATCGAGCCGCGCGAGAAGCGCGAGCCTTTGGGCAATAATGCCGTCATTTAGAGCCGGGTTGATGTGATGTATTCGGGCGCAAGTCCAAAAGAACCGCAGTATCACGTGCTGCCGCGCTCGATCGGACGTATCGCGTCCGTCACGGGCTCGAAGGCTATCCTGCTGCTGGACGCGACGAGCGAAAACGATCCCAAGAGCCGGGCCGATCGTCCGGAGATGGGCACCTTGCTGGCGATCGATACCGGTAGCGCCACGGTGCTGGCTACGGTGTCGGCACTGAGCGTGCCGCTGCCTGCTCACGGCACCGAGCAGGAGGTTCGCATCGCGGAGCTGGGGCTCGTCGGTGAATTGGTCAAAGGCAGCGACGGAAAGCCCTCCGGCTTCCAGCGCGGCACGACGACGTATCCGACGCTCGGCGACCGCGTGCGGTTCGCGACCAAGTACGAGCTGCAGCTCACCTACACGGGCAACGAGAAAGACACCGTCCGCATCGGCTCGATCCGCCAGGAGTCTTCGATTCCGGCCACCGTCCGCGTCGATGAGTTGCTCGGCAAGCACTTTGCGATTCTCGGCACCACCGGCACCGGCAAATCGTGCTCCACCGCGCTGATTTTCCGCGCCATCCTCGAGCGCAATCCCAACGCGCACATCGTGCTGCTCGATCCTCACAACGAGTACGCCACTGCCTTCGGCGCACGCGCCGAGGTCATTTCGCCGCGCACGCTGCAGCTTCCGCTCTGGCTCCTGAATTTCGAGGAAGCGGTCGAGGTTCTGGTCGGCGACGCCGAGCACAAGGCCGAGATCGAGATCCTCCAGGACCTGATCCCGCTCGCCAAGGCGCGCTACGCCGCCGGCCGCACGAACCAGGATGCGCAAAAGCCGCGCAGGTCCGGCTTCGATGCCGGCAAGTTCACCGTCGACACGCCGATCCCCTATCGCATCTCGGATCTGACCAACCTGCTCGATGAGCGCATGGGCAAGCTCGAGAGCCGCAAGGATCTCACGCCTTACCGCCAGCTCAAGTCGCGCATCGAGACGCTGACCCAGGACGGCCGCTACAGCTTCATGTTCGGCTCGGTCACCGTCTACGACAACATGAGCCAGGTGCTGTCGCGGATCTTCCGCGTGCCCGTCAACGGCAAGCCGATTACCATTCTCGAGCTTACGGGACTTCCTCCGGAGGTCGTCAACGTCGTCGTCTCCGTCCTTTGCCGCATGGCCTTCGATTTCGCGCTCTGGGGCGAGGGCCGGATCCCGGTCACGCTCGTCTGCGAGGAAGCGCATCGCTACGTGCCGTTGAACGCGCAGATGGGTTTCGAGCCCTGCAAGCGCGCCATCGCCAAGATCGCCAAGGAGGGCCGTAAATACGGCGCCTCGCTTTGCATCGTGACGCAGCGCCCGGCGGAGATCGACCCCACCATCCTGTCTCAGTGCAACACCGTGTTCGCGCTGCGCCTGTCGAACGACCGCGACCAGGCCATTGTCGCGTCCGCCGTATCCGACACCGGTACCGGCCTCATCGAGTTCCTTCCCGCGCTCGGCGCCCGCGAGGCGATCGCGTTCGGCGACGACGTTCCGATCCCGGTCCGCATCAAGTTCGACGAGCTTCCGGCCGACTCGCTTCCCCGCTCGACGACGGCGCAATTCACCGAGAAATGGCAGGAGTCGCTGGGCGACGAATCCTTCCTCGAGACGGTCATCGAGCGCTGGCGCGCGGCCGGCGTCTGCGGCCAGATCGATGCGTCGGTCCAGGCGCAGCAGATCGCCGAAGCGGTGAGATTGTCGTCCGCAGCACCCCGCGCCGATCGACCGGCCGCCGCCGAGCCCGCTATGCCGGAAGCACCGGCGGCGCAGCCTGCAAAGCCGTCCGTGGATCGCGCCGCGATCGAGCGCGAGGTGAGCGAGTACCTCGGCCGTCGCACGACGCAGCCCGCCGCAAGCCCGCCCCGCGAGCAGCCGTCACCGATCGAAGCCGCCGACCTTGCGCCGCCGCTATCACCGCCTCCCGCCGCGCCGCCGGCTGCCGTTGATCCGGAGCCAGCCGCTACGCCACCGCCTGCACCGGTAGCGCGGAGCGAGCCCGTTCAGCCGCCGCGCGCACTCGAGCCAAGCCCGGCCGAGCCGCAACCACCGTCCGGCAACGCCCGCATGGCGCTGCGCGAGCGCCTCCTGCGACCGCATGTGCCCCGTTAAGCCGCGTCAGGCGGTCTCCTCGCTCTTCGCCGGTTTGCCGCTCCAATCGTTGAGCACGTCGAGGATCGGCGTCAGCCCCTCGACGTCGACCAGCCGGTAGACCTCGATATCGCGCCGCGCTTGCTCGCTCCATCCGGCGATGGTGAGCGCCTTCTCCGCCTTGGAGAACAGCCCGTGGTTCCGCAGCGGGGCGGCATCACGAACGGCCGCATCGCGCGCTTCCGCATCGGGACCGTTGCTCTTGCCGTGCTTGTCGAGCCAGCCCTTCCTGATCGCGGTAAGGTCCGTGGCGCCCGCCAGCGCCTCCTCGTCCTTGAGCTTCTGCAACTCGCTCTTGGTGAGCTTGAGCCATCCCTGCTTCGGCCACTCCACGAGATCGAGGTCGTCGAGCACGCCGGCCAGCTGGTTCATGGCCAGCGCCTTCGCGCCCTCCGTCTCGGAGTCGCAACTGTAGAGGTTGGGGATCACGAGGTAGGAATGCGTCTTGTGATAGATGAAGTGCCGGCGCACCCACTCGATGTCCGCATCCGGCGCGCGCGCGATCGCCGTTGCGATGGCTGCCTGGATCGCGCGCCGCTTGTCACCCGCCATCTCGGGCCGCCGCGCGGGCGGGTTCAGGATCGCCAGCACCAGCAGGCCGAAGTCGATGCCGATCGAAGCCAGCAGCGCGATCAGGTCGCGCCCCGTGATGGGATCGCCCTGCTCCGTCGTCGTCGCGGGCTCCGAGCCCAGCGTAAAGATGAAATGCCCGAGGCTGTAACCGTAGGCGCCGAGGTTCTTCCACAGGTTCTTGACCGCGTTCGCGACGCCCGCCGGGCCTTCGCTGAACGCCGCGTCGCGAAGCTTCACCTCCGCGGGCTGGTCCGCCTGATCCGCGGCCTGGATGAGCCGCTGCGCGAGCGTCGGGTCGTAGCAGGAGAAGCCCGGCTGGCCCGGCGCCACCGAAACCGACTCCGCAAGCGCCCGCATCTCCGCCGCCGTCGACTTGCCGAGCTCGTTCGAGCGCGCCGCGATGTTGCGCGCCGAGCCGCGGATCTGCGACGCCATCGTCTCGAAGTTGCGTTGCCGCTCCTCGAGGCTCGAGCCCGCGAGCGACTGCGCGCTCTGGCGAAGCTGCTCGACCTCCGCCTGCACCGGTTCGAGCCAGCTGCGCACCATGCCGTCGCGCAGCGTCGCCACCGAATCCCGTACGCCGCGTCGCGCATTGTAGAGCGGGCCGCGCCCCGCACCCGAAGCCGTGCCGCAGCTGCCGCCGCTCGTTTCTTCGCGCGACATCTGGCTTTCGGACCACGAGACGACGTTGTCGAGCTGCGAGCGCACCGCATCGAGCCGCGCCGCCACCACCGCGCTCGCGTCGCGCGCATCCTCCTGCAAGCCGGAGAGCCCCGTCCGCGTCGCCTCCGAGCCCGAGATCAGGCTCCACCAGAAGCCGTAGCCGAAGCCGATCGACCAGATGGCGAGGAATACGTAGAGCACGAACATGATGATGCGGTCGCTGAAGTCGCGCCCGGCACCGAACGTTTCGCGCAGCGCCAGCCACATCAGGAACGTCAGCGCCACCACCACGCCGATCACCAGCACGTCGTTGGGGATCGACATGGACCCGGGCTCGGTCGGCGTATCCGACACGCCGATGATGAAGTCCCGCATGCCGTGCCAGGTGGCGTAACCAGAGAGGAACAGCAGCATGAGCGACGCGACGCCGATCATCATGTTGCGGCCGAGAACGTAGTCGAGGCGCTTCCGCCACGGTGTGGACGGCTTTGAGGCGGCTTCGGCCATGACGCAATACCCCCGTACGATGCTCCCGGCGGGCCGAAATGTAGGGGAAATTTAGCGGGCTGTCCCGCCGCTTCCCCGGTGCGGCGATGCGGGATTGCGGAGGCGGTGCCCACATGCAACGGCCAAGCCGGAGCAGGACCTGTCGCTCTACGTCGGCGAGGTGGGCATCGCGGCCCTGGGTCCCGGCTCGGCGCTCAGGCTAACGCCTTCGCTTGGCCGGATGACAAATGGTGCGAGCCGACTCTCCCCGGTGTCATCCCGGCCGAGCGGCGGAGCCGCGACCCAGGGCCGCGACCGATCGGCTAACGCTTCTGCTCACCGGGGCGGATTTCGACCACGCGCGAGGACGTGCTGCTCGTATCGTCCGTCGAAGGGGCGTTGCCGGGCGAAGGCGAGGGCTGCGTGACGGTGACGGGCGCCACGCCGGCTCCGGGCACGGCATTCAACTGCTCGAGCTCCCGGAAGCGCTTCCAGGTCCACGGCAGCGCCAGAAGATAGGTGACCGACACGATGGTAAGCGTCGCATAGGGATAGGTGAGCAGGCACGCGACCGCCATCATCGAGAGGATGAAAAGCGGCAGCACCCACTCGCGTCCGATCCGCTCCCCGAGCAGCTTGCCCGAGTAGGTCGGAACGATCGATACCATCAGCAATCCGATCAGCGTGACATAGGCGAGCACGAAGTTGAGCAGCACAGGCGACGCTCGGAGATCGAGGCCCAAATGTCCGAGATAGATCGGCAGCAAAACCAGGATCGCCGCGGCCGGTGTCGGCACGCCCATGAAGAAGTCCGACTGCCATTTCGGTCGCCCGTCGTCGATCAGCGTGTTGGAGCGCGCGAGCCGGAGCGCCGAGGCGAGCGCGAACAGCATCACCGCGATCCAGCCCAGACTGCGGTGTTCGCCGAGCCCCCAGGTGAAGATCATGATGGCCGGCGCAACCCCGAAGTTGACGAAGTCGGCGAGGCTGTCGAGCTCAGCCCCGAACCGCGACGACGCCTTGAGTAGGCGCGCGATGCGGCCGTCGAGCCCGTCCAGCAGCGCCGCGAACACGATCGCGGCGAGCGCGAAATCGTAGCGCCCTTCGATGGACATGCGGATCGAGGTCAGCCCGGCGCAGAGGCCGAGCAGCGTGAAGAAGTTCGGCACCATCATGCGTACCGGGATGCGCGCGTGGCTGAACATGCGCCGCCGCCGCCGCCGCCGGGTATGCTTCTCGAGTTGCGGTACGATGGGGTCCATCCGGAGCCCTCCTCGTTCGGGGCGCTATTGCCCAAAAATCAATGCTGGCGCGCCTCGCGCTCGGGCTCTGTCGACTTCAGGTCCGAAAGCACGGTTTCGCCGCCGATCGCCCGCTGCCCGACGGCAACAGCCGGGAATGCACCGACCGGAAGATACGTGTCGACGCGCGATCCGAACCGGATCAACCCGAACCGTTCGCCGACGCCGAGGCTGTCTCCCTCCGTC
>JAFKKW010000103.1 GCA_017304275.1 Hyphomicrobiales bacterium
CGCCTTGCGTGCGACGGCTCCCCGTTTGAGCGCTCAAATCCAGGGCATGATTAGAACTGGATGCGGGCACCCGAGATGACGACATCGAAATCGTCGACGCCGGTCTTGTCGCCATTGAAGGTCGTGACGTCGCCCTCGGCGTGGCGGTAGATCACGTAGAGATCCATGGCGGCGGCGTCGATGTTCTGGACGATGCCGGCGGCATAGAAGTCGATGTCCGACGAGCGGATGTCGCCGCCGGTGCCGACCGCCGCATTGGTCAGGCGGCGCGTGGCTTCCGGGGTGCCGCCTTCATCCTTACGGTACTCGCCGAAGATGGTCGTCTTGCCGAGCGAGAAGAACTTGCGCTCGATACCGGCCTGGACGAACCAGGTCGTATTGTCCTCCTCGGCGTCTGCATGGCCCGCGACCAGCGAGGCATTCTCGTCCGTCTGCTCGCCGTAGCCGCCGTAGACATAGAGGCCCGTGGGCGTGTGCTGGATGGTCGCCGCAGCGCCCCACCAGTTGCAGTCGCGGGAGCCGGGAGCGGGCGAGCCGGGCTCCGACGTGCACGAGCCGCTGTTTGCGGGCGTCGAGCTTTCGCCGTAGCCGACCTTGGCAAGAACGGCGAAGTCGCCGAACTCACCCTTGTAGGTCAGGGCGGTATCCCACATGTCGTCCTCGCCCCAGGCCGCGGTGAAGACGAAGCCGGCGATGGTGGGGCTGTCGTAGCGAACGACGTTGCGGCGCCCGCTCTGGCCCGGGGTGTTGTTGTTGAAGCCGCCGAGGATGTGCGCCCATTGGACGTTCTGGATGTCGCCGTTCACACGCAGCAGGAACTGGCTCATCGCCACAGCCGCTGCCTCCGCGTCGGCATAGTTGCGCGTGTTCACGCCATCGGCGTCGTCCAAGAGATGGTAGGTTGCCGTACCATCCTGGCCGACCGTGATCTTGCCGAGATCCTTGCTGTCGATGAACCAGCTGGCCTTGCGGACGACGAGAGAGTTCGGGCTCGTGCTGCCGACGGCGGCGCTACCGCTATTATCCTGCGAGAAAAGGCTCGACGGCGCGCCGTTGACGCCGATCTCGAGCGTATAGCCCGCGGACCACGTGTCCGAGATCTTGGCCTTGCCAGCGAACTTGACGCGATCCTGCTCGAGCGAGTTGGTGCCGACATAGACGTTGCTTTCGACGCCGTCGTCCCAGGCAAACACGGCCTCGTTGACCCAGCCCGAAATCGTCAGGCTGACCTTGCGGTTGCCCTTGCGCGCGGTGGTCGCCTCGAGCTCGGCGATCCGCTCCTCGAGATCCGCGCAGCAATCGCCGCCAAGATCGGCAGCTTGGGCCGATGCTCCCCACACAAGCACGCTCGCAGCAGCCGCAAGAGCCGCGCCCGCTGAAGCTCTTATACTCATTTCCCTCATAACATCATCCCCAAGTTGTACCCATTCGCCGCCCCTGAAGGCGTATCTGCCCACGGCGACGACTGGCCAAGGTTTGCTCGAAGACGGAGACCGACGTGTTACAGGGAGCTTACCATTGCGTCATACATCGGCGTCTTTACTGATGTAGTTGCACTGACGCAACATTCGAAATCAGGCGCTTTCTAGTTTACCCGGATTCGGGACCTTACTTTCACGTCATATCCGTTTTTACACCTCCGTATTTATACGGCTCGTTTCGAACGTTTCAGCTTTTCCATTGTCCGCCATTGTTTTTGCGGAAAGGGGATCTGGTTCCAGGCGGCGTGCCTTTACCGGCATCCGACGCGCACGCAGCTTCAGGGCGCCTCCTGGGGTGCCTCTGCGCCGCTCCTCAGGCCGCCCAGGAAGGACCCAGGGCGTCCCCTAGGCGTGCGGCTGCTACGGCCCGCGGGGCGGGCGACGACCGAGCCCTGCGCCGGCGGCCGCGTCGCCTCGCGGGGCACAAAAAAAGAGCCGCCCAAAGGGGCGGCTCTATCGTTTCGTCTGCTTTGGGGGCGATCAGAACTTGATGATCGCGCCGGTCATGAACAGGTCGACATCCTCGAACTGCACCGTATTGCCGGAGAGGCTGGTCGCCTCGGCCTCGACATGGCGGTAGAGCGCGTAAACGTTCATCGCCGCATTGTCGAGACCCTGCATGACGCCGAGCGAGTAGATGTCGAGCTCGGAGCTCTTGATGCGGTTGCCGATGCCTGCTCCGAAGTTGGCGGACGACGAGCTGAAGGTGCCACCGTCGTTGTTGTAGTACTGGCCGAAGATCGTGGTCTTGCCGAGCGAGTTCCACTTTTGCTGGATGCCGGCTTCGACCGCCCAGAACTCGCTCTGGTCGTCGACCTCGTCCGCAAGGGCGGCGTTCGACTGCGCGACGAGTTCGCGAATGCGATCGTCCTTGAGGTAGCCGGCGCCGAAGTTCACGTAGAGGCCGCTCGCCTCGTGCATGACGCTGATCGAGCCGCCGACCTGGTGACACTTCGGATCGACGGTGGTGGCACTGCCGGTCGCGCATTCGAAGCCGACGACGTGGCCGACCTGGCCGCTTGCGTTGGTGGGCTCATTGGCCTCGCCGTAGGCAATGCCAGCGGCCACCTTCAAGCCCGCGAACTCGCCCTTGTAGCGGAGGCCGACTTCCCAGGTATCGTCAGCGCCCCAGTTGGCCGTGCCGACGAAACCGAAGATCTCCGGGGTGTCGTAACGGACCATGTTGTAACGGCGGCCTTCACCCGGCTGGTTGCCCGTGCCGGCACGGATCAGGCGGCGGATGGAGATCTGGCCGTTTGGGGCGACGACGTTGTTGGTCCCGTTCGAGTAAAGTCCATCGGGACGACGGAGAGCCAGATCGCCGCCCAAGTCCTCGGCGTCCGAGTACTTTGCCACGACGTCCGTACCGGCGACGTTGATTTCCGTGATGCTCTCGCTGGCACCGCCCGTCAGGCCCATCCAAACGCGGCCAAGCTTCTTGCTGTCGATGTACCAGGTCGAGTGGCGCAGATCCAAGCCGGTGTCGGTGCCGGAGACGCTCACGGGGTTGTCCTGATTGAAGCGCTTCGAGTTGGCGCCGCGGACGCCGACCTCGAGCAGGTAGCCGGCCTTCCAGTCGTCGGCAATCTTGGCGTCGCCCTTGAAGCGAAAGCGCGTGCGCGATGCGTCGTTGGTGTAGACGCCGACGTTGTCCTCGACGCTGTCGTCCCAGAAAATCACCGCTTCGTTCACCTGACCCGAAACCTCGAGCTTCACCTTGCGGTTGCCCTTGCGAGCCGTCGTCGCCTCGAGCTCAGCGATGCGCTCCTCGAGGTCCGCGCAGCAATTTCCGCCGAGATCCGCAGCCTGGGCCGATGCGCCCCCGCCCAGCAGAACGCCAGCCGCCGCAAGCAGCGCCAACTGTCCCGCCGACATCTTGAAACCCCCAGTCATGCCCAACATCCTCTCTTGCTCCGCCACGCAACGGCACGAGCACCTCGTTGACCCTCACCACTCAGCAGAGCTGGACAGACGCAAACCGAAAACGAAAAACCGCCTGCCCTACCACCGTGGACAAGCGGGAATAAGCCCAACCATATTCCTCCCGTAAATATCAAAAGCCATTATGACAGTTTTGATACGTTTCGGCGTGATTACACCGCAACGAGCGCATCCATTTATTTTTCCGGCGACCGGCGAAATGACATTCACGCGACTTTCTACATGACTTCGAAAATGAATGTTTTGTGACAATATGAAATATCAGACTGCAGATTTGTTGAAAAACTCCAATGAAATCCGCGGGTGCGATCCGCGTGCTCGTTGCAGCGAGGTTGTCATTGTGCGAGCCTCTCCCTGCGAGGAGAGCCATGAGCAACGCGACATATACAGCGGCGGTCGTCGGCGGAGGTCCCGCGGGGCTCGCTGCGGGGCTTGCGCTCGGCAAGGCGGCGGGTGCGGACGTCATCATTGCCGCGCCTCCCCATCGGGCGGCGGGCAAATCGACCGACATGCGCACCGCGGCGCTTTTCGCCGGCTCCATCGAGCTGTTGCGCAACATCGACGCCTGGGACCTGATCGCGCCGCACTGCGCGCCGATCGCGGCGATCCGGATCATCGACGATACCGGTTCCCTGCTGCGGGCGCCCGAGGTCGTGTTCACGGCCGCCGAGGTCGGCCGGGAGACGTTCGGCTGGAACGTTCCCAACGCGGCGCCGGTCTCCGGCCTGCACGCGGCCGCGGTGAAACCGGACAGCCGGGTCTCGTTGCACGAAACGTCCGGCATTGCCCGGCTCGACATCGGCCCCGAGACGGCGACGCTCACGAGCCAGGAAGGCGAAACGTTCGAGGCCCGGATCGTCGCCGGGGCCGACGGGCGCAACTCGATCTGCCGTGCGGCGGCCGGCATTGAAACGCGAACCTGGCGTTATGAGCAGGCGGCCGTCGTCGCCTCGTTCCATCATTCCCGCCCGCACCGTAGCATCTCGACGGAGTTCCACCGGCCGTCGGGGCCACTGACGACCGTGCCGCTGCCGGGACTTTCCTCGAGCCTGGTCTGGGTCGAGCGGCCCGACGTCGCCCAGCGCCTCGTGGCGCTCAATGACGATGCTTTCCGCGCGGCGTTGGACGAACGCCTGCAGGGTCTGCTCGGCGCGATCGGAGCGATCACTCCGCGGGCGATGTTCCCCCTGTCCGGACTTACGGCGGAGGCTTTCGGCGCCAACCGCGTGGCGCTGGTCGGCGAAGCGGGACATGTCATTCCCCCGATCGGTGCCCAGGGACTCAATCTCGGATTGCGCGACGCTGCGACGCTTGCCGATTGCGTCGCTACCGCGCTCGCGGACGGTCGCGATCCGGGCTCTGCTCAAGTGCTTGATCTCTACAGCGCGCGGCGGCGACCCGACGTGAGTTCGCGAATCGCGACCGTCGACGTGCTCAACCGGTCGCTCATATCAAGCCTGCTTCCCGTGCATCTGGCGCGCGGCCTCGGCATCGTTGCGCTGCATGCGCTCCCGCCGCTCCGCCGGTTCGCCATCCGCGAAGGGCTGCAACCGTCGGGGGAGTTGCCCGACCTGCTCAAGCCGGACGGTGCCCGGCTCATGCATGAGCGGTCACGATCGGGCGCGCGCCCCACTGCCGCCTGAAGCGCCGCCTTGACGCCCTCGCCGGCTGTTGGCATCCCGAACAGACGCGTCTTTCCTTTTCTCCGCCAGGAACCCGATGTCCGCTCCCAGCGTCAGCTTTGCCCGCGACCTGCAATTTCGCCTGGAGTACGCCCTGCTGCGGACCATCGTCGGGATCGTGCGGCGGCTGCCGCTCGAAACGGCGGCGGCGATCTCCGCCAAGGCGTGGCGTTCCCTGGCTCCAAGGATCAATCCCAAGCGCCATGCGCGTGCGCTCGAAAATCTCGCCATCGCCTTCCCGGAGAAGTCGGATGCCGAGCGGCTCGAGATCTGCATGGCGCACTGGGAGAACCTCGGCCGCGTCATGGCCGAGACGATGCAGATCGACCGGCTGATCGAGGATCCGACTCGCATCCGCATCGTCTCCGATCGATTGTTCGGCCGTTACAAGGACAAGCTCGGACCGGCGATCGGCGTCTCGCTGCATATGGGCAACTGGGAGCTTTCCATCTGGCCGTTCGTGGAAGCGCACGCCAATCCGGCGGCCGTCTACCGTTCGGTGAACAACCCGTACATCGACCGCTATCTCAGATGGCAGCGCCGCAACCTCTATCCCGGCGGCCTTTTCGGGCGCGGCAAGGTCGAAGGCGAACACGGCGACGACCAGAGGACGGCGCGCATCCTCACCGACTTCGTTCGCCGCGGCGGACGGCTCGGCCTGGTCTGCGATCTTTATGACCGCACGGGACTCGCGGTGCCGTTCTTCGGCAAGGATGCCAAGACCCAGGCTATCGGCGCCATGATCGGGCGGCGCGTCGGAAGCCGCATCTGGATGAGCTGCTGCAAGCGGGTCGGCACGTCGTCGCGCTTCGAGATCGAGATCAAGGAGCTGCGTGTGCCGCGCACGCGCAACATCGGCGAGGACGTGCGCTGGATCATGATGGAGATGCAGAAGCAGTTCGAGGCCTGGGTCCGGGAGGCCCCCGAACAGTGGATGTGGAGCAACCGGCGCTGGAGTTGATCGCCATGGTGGGGCAATTGCGCGTTTTTCAACCGCATCCAGCCGTGTATGCCTTCTACGATGGACGCGTGCCGGGCTACCGGTTCGCGCCGGAGAAGAACTGGCTCGATGAAGGCGCGCTGGCCCTCGGCATCGCGAGCTACGCGATCGTCTCGGGCGGGGAGGCGCTGGTCTACGATACGCACGTGTCCGTTCCGCATGCGGCGGCGATCCGCGAGACCCTGGCGAGGGATGCCGGTGTCACGAAGTTCACCGTCCTGCTCAGCCACTGGCATCTTGATCACGTCGCGGGCACGGCGGCATTTGCCGACAGCGAGGTTATCGCCACCCAGCGCACGGCCGATCATCTCGTCCGGCGGAAAAGCGCCATCGAGGCCGGCACCTACGAGGGGCCGCCGGCGATCTCGCCGCTCATTCTGCCGACGCGCACGTTCTCAGGGTCGCTCTCGTTCGACCTTGGCGGCATTCCGCTGACGTTCATCGAGGCCAACATCCACAGCGACGACGCGGCCGTCGTC
>JAFKKW010000104.1 GCA_017304275.1 Hyphomicrobiales bacterium
CAGTCCAAAGCTCATCGGCCTAGGCGCCTTGGACCACCCAAAGCGGACATCTGCACAACCTGCAACGTTCGTCGCAGCATAGGTCAGGCGGAAGTCCGGTTCTGTATATGAACGCTGATCCCAACAATGGGGACGCGTTTGGTCTCAACGTCCGCTAGTGGTGCACGACAGGACGTGGACGGCATGTCCGCTTTGGTGGGAGCTGCGACGCGGCGTGATCAAGTGCTCGATGCGCCCGTCCAGCGTCGTGCGACTTCCGCTTTCTCGGCCAAGCAGCCTTTTCAGAGAGTGCCACAATCCTTCGTCTGTGGCACAGTGTCATTGACAGTGCCAAAGACCCGGCGCTACAGTGCCATTAAATGGTGCCACAAATTTTGAGGTGCTAAATGGCAAAAACAATCTTCTATGCGCGCGTGTCGACACGCGACCAGAAGGTGGACTTGCAGGTCGAAGCGGCGAAGCGCCTCGGGGTCAAGACCGCCAACATCTATGTCGAGAAGGCGAGCGGCGCCCGTCATGATCGGCCGGTGCTCGCCAAGGCCCTTGCCGATCTAGAGCGCGGGGACACGTTGGCCTGTTACAAGCTCGATCGCATCGGCCGTAGCGTTGCGCACCTGAGCAAGCTGCTCAACGAGCTAGAAGAACGCGGCATTCGCTTTAGAGCGGTTGACGGCGACTTCGACACCAAAACTTCGAACGGCAAGCTGCTCCTTCATGTGTTGAGCGCAGTGGCGCAGTTTGAACGAGATCTGATTCTGGAGCGTACCCGTGCTGGCCTTGCAGTTGCGCGCAGCAGGGGCAGACGGCTCGGGCCGCCGCTGAAGTGGCAACCGGATATGGCACGGCGAGCGCGCAATCTAATGGAGAAGGACGGACTCAGTGGCAATGAAGCAGCGCGCGTTCTTGGCGTGTCACGTCGAACGCTTTTCCGTGGCTTGAAGGCGGCGCGGGAGCACGACGAGGTCGTTGGCACCGGATCCTGATCGCGAGGCGCCGAGAGATGCAATCCAAGAGCGACAGATGGAGTGGTAATGGAATGACGGACAAATGGATCATGGTGCTCAAGGCCGCAGACGCGGCCGCCCGTTGGCACGTGCATCAGCGCCGCAAGGGAGCTGCGGCCGAGCCCTACATCAACCACTTGTTGGAAGTCGCAACCCTTGTCGCCGAGGCCACAAGGGCAAAAGAGCCCGATCTCGTCATCGCAGCATTGCTTCACGACGCGATCGAGGATCAGCAAGTGCCACGGGATGTCATTGCGAACGCCTTCGGCGATGTCGTTGCCGAACTCGTCGAGGAAGTGACCGATGACAAGTCGCTGCCGAAAGAGGCGAGGAAGCAGCTACAAATCAAGACCGCTCCGTACAAGTCGCGCGAAGCAAAGATCCTGAAGCTTGCCGACAAGGTCAGCAACCTCAAGGCCATCACCGCAAGCCCGCCACCGGACTGGTCCGTGCGGCGTCGGCTCGAATATGTCGAATGGGCGCGAGCCGTAGCTGTTGGGCTAAAGGGGGCTTCGCCTATGCTAGAAAAGCAGTTGGAACACGCCGCCGAAGAAGCACAACGAGCTGCGGCGCTTTCTCCATAGTTGGGATTGTAGCGCTCATGTTCTCCCCGCCTGGGCGTGAAGCCGGCACGATTGGAAAGAATAGGGCCGCGGAGCTCCCCGCCCAGACGCGATCCGCGAGCCGAGGAGGGCGCCTAGCTCTTTTGCTCTGAGGCTGGGGGCAACGAGGGCTCTTCCGGGCCGAGCAGATATAGCGCCGCGGCTATGAACTCCAGACGTTTTGCCGAGCCAGCCGGGAGCAACTTTGCGGCCCCGACCAGCAGCGCCGCCTGCATCGTCCGATCCATCCTGTCGAGTTCCGACATACAAGGTCTCCGTGATCAGATTCCAAGGATAGGGGTCTCGGCGGTCGAGAAAACAGCTTGTGTTGGGTCGAAGTCCACCAGGAATCCTATGCTCGCTTTCCCAGATGTGTGAACCGGCGCGTCTCACAGACGACGATCGGCGTCGAAAACTGACCCCCGCCTCCAATCCCTCCGCTGCTTCGCTACGCTCCACAGCTCCGCGCTTGGAGGCGAAGAAGCTCAAGCTCTGACGGGGTCAACATTGCACGCCGATACGGGGTCAAAGTTGGACGCCGATTGACAGCCGTCTTCGCGGAGCGGCGCTGGGCCGGCGAAGACATCACGCATCAGGGCTTTTCGCTCGCCGTCGAGCTTCAGCACTAGGCCGAGATCAACCTTTATCAGGCGCTGCGCGTCCGGCTCCGGGTCTAGCGAGCGGCTTCGTTGCGATGCTAGCCATTGCGAGTGGCAGGGTGATGCACCGCCAAGCATACCCGAGCACATGACGGTCGGTTCCAGCGCTTGTGGCTTCGTCGCTACGGGTCAGGCGCCGCCCTGCGCGCCAGGGCATCCTGAAGCATTGTGCGAACTAGGGACCGCCAATGGACCGCCGAGAGATATCGAAAACTCTAAGTCATTGATTTCATGGTGGGCCCGCCAGGACTCGAACCTGGAACCAAGCGGTTATGAGCCGCTAGCTCTAACCATTGAGCTACGGGCCCCCGAAGCCGTAAAAAACCGGCCGCCGCGCCGCGGCGCTGGGGGATGAGCCGCCCTCTATAACAGAGTTCGCGCCCCGTTCCAGTCACGGCGTCACGCCCGGCGCGACACCGTTCAGCCTTCCTTCATATGCGAGACTGTCCTATCCGCGCCAACGCCAACTGGAGAAATTATATGCGTCCCCTCACGTCCCCGATGCCGGTCGCGCTGCTGGCCGCCGCGTCCCTGCTGATTGCCCTTGCGAGCCCGTTGCGTGCCGAGGAGAAGCCCATGGACCGCCTGATCACCGTCTCCGCCACAGGGTATGCGTACGCCGAACCCGACCGCGCGACGATTTCCGCGGGCGTCGCCGCGGAAGCCGATACGGCTGCAGCCGCCCTCTCGGCCAATACGGAGCTGATGCAGAAGGTCGTCGACGGGCTCAAGGAGAGCGGCATCGACGCCAAGGATATCCAGACCAGCAACTTCAACGTCGAGCCGCGCTACACCAATCCGCGCGACGGCGCGCCGCCGGCCATCAATGGCTATCGCGTCTCGAACCAGGTCACCGTGCTGGTCCGCGACCTCAAGGCGCTCGGCGGCCTGCTCGATAAGCTCGTGACGCTCGGCGCCAACCAGGTCAATGGGCTGTCGTTCGAGGTCAGCAAGGCCGAGACGCTGAAGGACGAGGCGCGCAAGGAGGCCGTTGCCAACGCGCGCCGTCGCGCCGAGCTGTTGGCCGGAGCCGCCGGCGCAGAGATCGGCGAGGTGGTGACGATATCGGAGGACATGGGCTACGGCGGGCCGCGTCCGGTCGCCATGCGGGCTGCCAAGGCGGACTCGGTTCCCATCGAGGCCGGCACGGAGACGCTGGAGGCGCGCGTCACCGTCACTTGGAAATTGAAGTAAAGCTGCTCTTTCGGCGTGCGTCGAAACGGAACGAGCCGGCGCTTTTCGCGCCGGCTCGCAACGGCCGTCCGGATGTCGGACGCGGACCCGTGAAGCCAATCTTATCCTTTGCCCGTTACATGTCGGCCGCAGGAGTCCGCGGAGGATGGCATGCATACGATGCGATGGCTGGCTGCCGACATCAGGCGCCACCCATGGTCCAG
This sequence comes from Hyphomicrobiales bacterium, assembly GCA_017304275.1. Classification (GTDB taxonomy): domain Bacteria; phylum Pseudomonadota; class Alphaproteobacteria; order Rhizobiales; family Hyphomicrobiaceae; genus Hyphomicrobium_C. The sequence goes on from JAFKKW010000104.1 coordinate 3,663, forward strand.
CGCGCAGGACGCGATCGTGCTGGCGCTCGTCATGCTCGGCGGCATCCTGCTGGCGCTCGAATACGATCTCGTTCAGTTCTGGGAGCAGTATACCGATCGCCAGCGGCGCATCCGTGTCGAGGAGGCGTACCTGCTCTCCGTGCTGCTCGCCGGCGGTTTGACCCTGTTCGTTTTCCGCCGCGTCAAGGAAGCGCGCCTCGACCTCTAGCGGGAGATCCGCGCCGAGAGCGCCCGCGCGCTGGCGATGCAGGACCCGCTGACCGGGCTCCCCAACCGCCGCGCGCTCGAGGCGGCAATCGAGAAGGCAATCGCCGAGCCGCCCGCCGCCGGCCGATCCCATGCCGTCTATCTGCTCGATCTCAACGGCTTCAAGCGCGTCAACGACGAGCACGGCCATGCGACAGGCGATGAGCTCTTGCGGGTGGTCGCGCGGCGATTTCAATCCGCTGCGCGCGACCAGGATCTCATCGCGCGCATCGGCGGCGACGAGTTCGCCGTCCTCGCCCGCGATATCGAAGGGCGCGACAAGGCCATCCAGATCGGTGACCGGTTCGTAGCCGCATTGCGTGCCGATGTCGTCTTCGACGGTCGCTCCCACACGGTCGGCGTCGCCGTCGGCGTCGCGCTGTACCCCGAGGATGGGACGAGGCGCGAGGAAATCATGCATCATGCGGATCTGGCGATGTACATGGCGAAAGCCGGCCCGCAGTCGAGCGTGCAGCTCTATCGGGCGGCCTGAAGCGCCGCCGAGGCCCTTTGATGCGTATCAAGCCGCAGGCGGGATATGGTTCCTAGGATGAGCCTCGAAAGCTCAAGCGACCGGTGGTGACGACCATGCCCATACTGTCCTGGCTCCTTCGACCCTTGCTGCTGTTGGCCGCCATCATTGCAGGCTGGTTCGTGGCCGAGGAGGCTCCGAACTTCGGCGTCGTGCAGATGGTCGTCGCCGTGTTCCTGATCGCGGCCCTCGTCGCCCTCGCGGCTTTCTGGGAGGCGGTGATGGAGCGCCTGCGCGAGCGCAAGTAGGCGCCGCGGCGACGCACGTCTAGAGCAGCGAAATCATCTCGACCGTATGCTTGAGCGGTGCTGCGCCGGGTTGGGCCGGCCAATCGCCGAAGTTGCGCATCTCGCCGCTCGTGCGCAGACGCCGGAGCGCCGCGAGGTCAGCGGCCGCATGGACCCACTGGGCGGCGTTGAGAACGCCTTCCGCCAGAACGCCCGTGTCGCTCACGCCCTGCTCGGGCGGCACATAGATGCCCGCGGCACCGACGTTGAGGTCCACGGCCGGAGACCACGGCGCATCGCCCACCGTCGGACTTTGCACCGTCACGATCGTGTTCTCGAGCGCGCGCGCCTGCGAGCCCGTGCGCACGCGGTGATAGCCCGAGACGCGCTCGGTGCACGACGGCACCAGCACGACTTCTGCGCCGGCTTCCGCCATCGCGCGGACGAGCAGCGGGAATTCGCTGTCGTAGCAGATGAGAACGGCGAGCTTGCCGAGGGTCGTCGCGAACACGCGCAGCGGGCTGCCGGCGGTGACGCCCCAGTTGTGCTCGAACGGTGTCATGATCAGCTTCTCCTGCACGCCGACCTTGCCGGAGGGAGTCACGAGCTGCGCGGCGTTGACGAACCGTCCGTCCGTATGCTTCGCGGGCCCCGAGCCGACCAGGATGTGCACGCCGTGCTGTTTGGCGAGCGCCGCGTGCAGCGCCACGCGCGCCTCCGCCAGCGCGGCCACGCGCTCGAGCGTCGTCGTGAGGTCGTTGTACACCTCGGGGCCGAGGGCGGCCGCCTGCTCGATGGCGGCGTACTCCGGGAACACCAGCAGCTCGGCGCCGGTCGCCGCGCCGTCCGCGACCCACGCCGCGATCTTCGCCTCCCATTCGGAGAGGGAGGCCGGCGCTCCGATCGGATACTGCGCCGCGGCGACTTTGAGGACGAGGGGAGCGGTCATCCGAGCGGCTTCATCCAGAACTGCATCTCATGCGTGGTCTCGTCCGCCTGGTCGATGTCCTTCCAGTCGTAGGTGGCGACCAGGCCCGGAACCGGCGCATAGCCGCGCTTGGCCCAGAAGCGGTCAAGTGGGATGTAGTCGGCGGGCTTCAAGGGGTGATCGTCGGGGCGCACCACGCGGCAGAACGTCGAGTGCGTGAAGCCGCCGAGCTTGCGGGCTTGGCCTTCGCGGAGATCGAAGAACTGGTGACCGAGGCCGTGCCCGCGGTGGCTCTTGAGCAGCACGCTCTCGCCGCAATAGAAGATCTTCGACAGATCGTAGCCGGCCTGGCGGAACGGCTCGCCGAACTCGTCCGCGTGCTCGATCATCGGCGCGCCCGTCGATGCGCCGACCACGAGATCGCCGTCGCGCGCGACGACGCAGACCGCGCCCTTCGCCTTGGCGAACTTGGCCAGATACTCTTCCTCGTAGGCAAGGCTACCGTCGTAGAGATACGGCCAGTCGCGGAACACGGTGATGCGCAGCCGGGCGAGATCGGACAGTACGGCGTGGATGTCGTCGCCGGCCAACGCGCGCACGTCGATGCTCATTCCATGGTCCTTTCATGCCGATCTGACGCCTCTCGGCCCCGGAGGGGCAGGGCCGCAAGGCGGCCCGGCACCAGTGCCGCCCCCGCGGAGGGCGCCGGATCGCCGCCGGCGATCCGAGCAGCACCCGTGAGCGAACTAAGCCACCTGCGCGATCCAGTCGGTCAGGTTGTAATAGGTGGTGACGCGGGCGATCTTGCCGTCGCGGATGGCGAAGAAGGTGCCTGCCGGCAGCACGTAGGTCTGGCCCTTGGCCGCCGGCAGATCGCTATCGGTGTTGATGTAGGTGCCGTTGACGTTGAACTCGGCGGCAGCCCGCGTGCCGTCCTTCGAGACCAGCACGGTGATCTCGGTC
>JAFKKW010000105.1 GCA_017304275.1 Hyphomicrobiales bacterium
GACATGACCTTTGTCGGCGGCGGCCTGATACCAGCGCGCTGCCGCGGCATCGTCTTGGGCGACGCCACGGCCGGACTCATAGAGGGTGCCGAGGTTCGTCATCGCCGTATCCTCTCCGCCATCGGCGGCAGTCCGGAACCACTGCGCGGCGAGCGCCTCGTTCTTGGGAATGCCGATGCCGTCCTTGGCCGCGAGCGCATAGCGCGTCATCGACGCAAGGTGACCGCCCTGCGCGGCCTTGAGGTAGTAGGACGCCGCCTCGCTCGCATTCTTTTCGCCGAGCACGAGGCCCTGCGCATAGAAGCGCCCGAGGCTCGCGGCCGCGCCGACGTTTCCGTCCTTGGCGCGGTCGACAAGCGAGTCGTTGATCTGCCGGGCACGGGCCTCCAGCGCGGCGTTGAGCTTCTGGGTGCCGGTGTCCAGCGCTTCCGCGCGCGTCTCGAATTCGCGGATGAGCGCCTGACCGCGTTCCGCGAGGAGCGGACCGCCGTCACCAGAGCACCCTGCCTGTTGGCGAGTCCGAGCCCTTGAGCGAGATCGTCATCGACAGCAACGGTATCGGCGTCGAGCGTCCCGTGCGGCCGGCCCTCCGTCACCGCACGCCCCAGCGCCACCTTAAGCACGAGCAGCCCCGTCTCTCCTGGGATCGCATCGGCAGCCTTGGGCAGCTCGGGCTTCTGCGTCGACGACGTCTCCGTCGGCACAGAGGTCGCCGTGCCGGATGGAGACGCGCCTTCGGGCGTGAGAAGCCCCGTCAGCGGCGTCCATCGGACGCCTTCTGCATGCGCCGTCGCACCCGCGGCCGCGAGCGCGACGGTAATCGAGATGAGCAATGGACGCACCGAATGACCCCGCTTCAAAAGACGCGTCGACTTGGTTTATGCCGATTGCGGCGGCTCGACGAAGAGCTCGCTCGAGAAATAACGCTCCGCCGACGACGGCGCGAACGTGACGATCGTCTTGCCGCTCATGTCGTCGCGCTTGGCGATCTCGAGCGCCGCGGCAACGTTGGCGCCCGTCGAGATGCCCCCCGGAATCCCTTCGATTTTGGCCAGCGATCTCGACGTTTCGAAGGCCTGGTCGTTCGAGACTCGCACCACCTCGTCGATGAACGAGGTATCGAGCACCTTGGGCACGAAGCCGGCGCCGATACCCTGGATCTTGTGCGGACCGCGCGCGCCGCCCGACAGCACCGCGCTCCCCTCGGGCTCGACGGCGATCATTTTGAGCGACGGCTTGCGCGCCTTGAGCAGGCGTCCGCAGCCCGTCAGCGTGCCGCCGGTGCCGACTCCGATCACGAGCGCGTCGATCTTGCCCTGCGTATCGTTCCAGATCTCCTCGGCCGTCGTCTTCTCGTGGACCAGCGGATTGGCCGGGTTCTCGAACTGGCTCGGCTGAACCGCCCCCGGCGTCTCGGAGAGGATCTGGTTCGCCTTGTCGATGGCGCCCGGCATGCCGCCCGCGGCCGGCGTCAGCACCAGCTCGGCGCCGAGATGCGCGAGGATCTTCCGCCGCTCCATGGACATGGACTCCGGCATGACGAGCTTCAGCGTGTAACCACGGGCCGCAGCGACGAACGCAAGTCCGATGCCCGTATTGCCCGACGTCGGCTCCACCAGCACCGTCTTGCCCGGCGTGATCTTGCCCTCGGCTTCCAGCACATCGATCATGGCGACGCCGATGCGGTCCTTGACCGAGGACAACGGATTGAAGAATTCAAGCTTGACCAGCACGTCACCCTTGGCACCGGCCTGCTTGGCCATGCGCGCGATGCGGACCAGCGGCGTATGCCCGATCGTCTCGGTGATGTCGCCGTAGACCCTTCCGCGCCCCCAGCTCTTGGTAGCCTTGAGGGTCTTGATCTCGCTTGCGTCCGTGGCCATGGCTGCGCTCCACCCTTGATTTGTCACGCTGTTTCTCGGAAATTCTTCTCGCACATTTTTATCCACACCCAAAGAGCCGCTGACGGAAAATCGCCGCCACCGCCGCTCATGCTGGTCGCAGCCAAAGCGGCCTAAGGCTTGGATTTGGATTGTTTTTTCCGAGTTTTAAGCGACTTAGGGCGGGCGGGCGGCGTGCTGACGCGGGTCGAGCCGAATCCGCCGCTGCCGCGCTGCGTGGCCCCGATGGCGCGCGCTTTGACGAGCGCAACCCGCGTCACCGGCGCCACGACGAGCTGAGCGATTCGCTCGCCGCGCCGCACCGGGAACGGCTGATCCCCCAGGTTGATGAGGATGATCTTCACCTCGCCACGATAGTCGGAATCGATGGTGCCCGGGCTGTTGAGCACCGTGACGCCATGCTTGAGCGCCAGTCCCGAGCGCGGCCTGACCTGTCCTTCGAAACCAGCCGGCAGCTCGAGCGAGAGCCCGGTCGGGATCAGCGCCCGCGCACCCGGTGCGATCACCACGCTCTCCTTGGCGCCGACCGCCGCCAGGAGATCGAGCCCCGCTGCCTCGTCCGACTGATAGGCCGGCAGCGGCAATCCCTTGCCGTGCGCCAGGACGACCACGCTGACACGCGTCTTGTCGTTCACGTCACGTCCCCCCCGCCATGCGCGTCACACCGATTCACGGCTCTGCGCCAGATAATCGCCGGCCCGCCGCAACAAGGCGTCCGCGACCTCGGCCTTGTCCATGTCGGGCCAATCCTCGACCTCGTCTGCCGTGATCAGGTGCACGCGGTTGCGGTCGCCGCCGAACACGCCGGATTTTTCCGACACGTCGTTGGCGACGATCCAGTCGATGCCCTTCGCCTTGCGCTTGGCCGTCGCATACGCGACCACGTCCTGCGTCTCCGCCGCGAACCCGATCACGAGCGCGGGCCGGCGCGCGCCGCGCTTGGCGATCGTGCGCAGGATATCGGGGTTCTCGACCAGCACCAGCGCAGGCGGCGCCGCACCGGCCGCCTTCTTGATCTTGCCTGCGCCCGGCATTGCCACACGCCAGTCGGCAACCGCAGCGGCAAACACCGCCACGTCCGCCGGCAGCGCCGCCTCGACGGCCTCCAGCATCTCGCGCGCGGTCTCGACGTGGCGCACCTCGACCCCTTCAGGATCGGGGAGTTGCACCGGCCCCGAGATCAGCGTGACGCGGGCGCCGAGTCGGCGCGCCGCCACGGCGAGGGCGTGGCCCTGCTTGCCCGAGGACCGGTTGGCGATATAGCGCACGGGATCGATCGGCTCATGCGTCGGCCCGCTGGTCACGAGCACATGCCGGCCCGCGAGCGGAAGCGGCGACGACGCCGGACGCGCGCTGCGCGCCGTCGACACGTTCAGAAACCCGAAGCCGCCCTCCTTGCCATCGGCCGTGAGCAGCGCCTCGATGCGCGTCACGAGCTCCGCGACCTCGGCCATGCGCCCGACGCCCGCCTCGCCCTTCTCCGCCATCTCGCCCGCGTTGGGTCCGATGAACTGCACGCCGTCCGCTTCGAGCTGGCGCACATTGCGCTTCGTCGCGCGATGGGTCCACATGGCAGGGTTCATGGCCGGCGCGGCAAGCACAGGCGCGCGTGTTGCCAGCAGCACCGCCGTCGCGAGGTCGTTGGCATACCCCTGCGCCATGCGCGCCAGCAGATCCGCTGTCGCCGGCGCCACGACCACCAGGTCGGCTTCCCGCGCGAGCCGGATATGACCGATCTCCCGCTCGCCTTCGAGGTCGAAAAGCTCCGTCGCCACGCGCTCGTTGCTGACCGCACCGACTGCCAGCGGCGTAATGAACTCCTGCGCCGCCTTGGTCATCACACAGCGCACCGCGATCCCGCGCTCAGCGAGCCGCCGGATGAGGTCGAGGCACTTGTAGGCGGCAATCCCGCCACCGATGATCAGGAGAACACGCTTCATGCAATCTCGAGCCAGAGCCCACCAGGATATACGATCGCCGGTGCTGAGGGGTTCAGGACCGGCCACGTGCCGCAATTGCGGCCAGCCAATAGCATATGGGTCATGGTATCATAAAGCGCACCCGCTCGTCGGGGCGCGGAAGGCGATGGTTACCGATGACGCTCCGGTCCCTCGATGGTCATGTGCGGCGCCTGATCGCGCCGCTGGCGGCGCTCTGGGCGGCGTGCGCTCTGGCGCCGTCCGCGTCCTCCAACACCATCTCCGAATGCTTCAGCGAAAACAACGAGCGCCGCATCGCCGGCTGCTCCGAGCTGATCGACAACCCGAACCTCGACCCCGGCACCAAGAGCCTCGCCTACGCCATGCGTGCGCTGGCACTCTCGCTCGAAGGCGCTTTGACGCAGGCGCTCCCCGACTACGATCGCGCCATCGAGCTCGATCCCGGCTCCGCGATGGCCCTCAATAACCGCGCCTGGGTGCACTACAAGCTCGACCGCCTGAGCGAGGGCATGAGCGATGTCGAGCGTTCGCTTGCGCTTGCCCCGACGAGCCCGCACGCGCACGACACCCGCGCCCACATCCGCCAGGCGCAGGGCGAGCGTACGGCCGCGCTGCGCGACTACGAGCAGGCCATCCGCTTCGGCGGCGAGCATCTTGTGAAGCTCTACCAGTGCGGGCTCGAGGCGCAGGGAATCTACCGAGGCCCCATCGACGGACTCTACACGCGCGACGTGCGCCGTGCCCTCGAGATCTGCGTGTCGTCAGCCACCTGCGACCCGCTCCCCGCCGACGAGGAATGCCGCGCCGCCACGTCGTAGCGTCGAGGATCCCGGCGGCTCGTCACGGGCTGAGAAGCAGCACCAGGAACACCGCAAACAGCATCAGATGCATCATGCCCTGGATGGGCGAGGTCCTGATGCCGAGAAACGTAATCGTGCTGATGGCGATCGTCAGCACGAGCAGCACCGTTTCCGGCGCGGAGAGCCCGAGCACGACCGGCTTGTCCATGATCAGCCCGATCACCAGCACCGCCGGCACCGTCAGCCCGACCGTGGACAGGAACGCCCCGAGACAGAGGTTGACCGCCCGCTGCACGTGATTGGCGAGCGCGGCCCTCACGGCCGTGATGGATTCCGGCGTGAAGACGATGATGGCGATGATCACGCCGCTGATCGCGATCGGCGCACCGACGGCGGTGATCCCGAGATCGATCAGAACGGCGAGATTGTGCGACAAGAGGACGATCGGCACGAGCAGCGCCAACAGCACGACCGAGCGCAGCCAGACGACCCGTCTGTCCTCTTCCCCGGCGGCATTGCCGGTCCGGCCTTCGTGCACCGCCTCGCTCTCCGCCACAGACGCCAACGGGCTCTCGAGAAGGCCCGGCTCTGGCTGCACGAAGAAACGTCGATAGCGCCGCATCTGCATGGCCAGGAACGCGGCGTAGAGGATCAGGGTCAGCGCCGAGATCGGCACTGCTTGGCGCGGCGCGAACGTGCCGTCGCCCGTGCTCACGACATTCGGCAGCACAAGCCCGATTCCGGTAAGGCCGATGATCATCGAAAGGTACGCAGCCGCGCCCTGCGCGTTGTATTCCTGCTCGCCGTAGCGCAGTCCGCCGAGGAACAGGCACAGACCCATCACCAGGTTGAGAATGATCATCATCACCGCGAACATCGCGTCGCGCCCGATCGTTGCCGACTCACCCGGACCCGCCATTACGGCCGAGATCAGGATGACCTCGATCGAGACGATGGAGAGCGTGAGGATCAGCGTTCCATAGGGCTCGCCGAGCCTATGCGCGAGATGATCGGCCTCACGCACGACGCCGAACGCCGCAAAGAGAATGGTCGAGAACAGGACAACGAAACTGACGACTCCGACCGGCGCCGAAATCGGCGCTGCGAGCCAGGAGTGTCCGAAGGCCAGGAACGCGACCACCACGGTCCATGAGAGACCCAGGCTGGCCCAGGTGGCGAAGCTGAACGTGTCACGCAACGTGGCAGGCAGGGGGGATGACATGGTCGCCTCCGGAATGCGGGGCGTCCCATTGACGAAGGCATCGCGACGGGCCGTCCCGCCGGATGGCGCTGTCAAGCGCGCGAGTTTTTCAAATCTAGCACGGTCTCACTGTTCAGCGACGGAGCCCTCCCGCCTCAGTCAGTTCCCCGGCACCAGCCCCGTGAGCTTCCACGAGCCATCGACGAATGTCAGGTCCGCCGTCAGCTCCGGCGTGCGCGTCGTCGCATCGCGTGCCACGCCGACCGAAAGCCCCAGCGGTCCCGTGAACGAGAAGTGCTTGATGTTGCCGAACCCGTATTTGGGTTTCGCGCCGCTCTTGGCCGGCAGCAGTTCCGCAGGCGGAGGCGTGGCCGCCTCCGTCGCACCTTTCGCCGCCGCGCCGCCAAACACCTTGCTCGTATCGATGCCGAGCTTGCCGGCCACCTGCTCGAGCCGGCTTTGCGAGCCGTCACCAGACTGACCGCCCTCCGGCACGACCATGAATCCGCCGAGCCCTTGCGCCTGCGAGGTGCGCTCGAAGACGACGCTGTCGAGCGCCTCCTTGAAACTCTTTCCGCTCGCATGGATGCGGATCAGCATCTCGGGCGTTACGAACGCCGCCAGCACGCCGTCGACGATGCGCGGCACCACGCTCTCCTTGAGCTTTTCGGCGAGCGCACCACCCGCCGTGCCGGCCTTGCGCAAGGTATCCGTCACGACCTGATCGACCTTCGCGGTCACGGCCGGCTTGAGCGAAACGCGCACGCTCGGAAAATCCACCTTCGCGTTCAGCGCCTCGACGTTGTGCATATCGAGCGACGTCTTGATCTCGTAGCCGGCATAGAGCGGCCAGGCGACATAGAACGCCGCGAGCGCCACGACGCCGATCGTTCCGAACGACTTCGTCTTGAGCAGACGTGCGACGGACGGACCTCGAGATTGGCTCATGCAATGCCCCCTTGCGATCTTTCGGAGCGCTCCTGGAAGCGCTAGGTCATGAACTCGTTATGGATGGTGCATTGACGCGAGGACTTTTGCGTCGCTGGC
>JAFKKW010000106.1 GCA_017304275.1 Hyphomicrobiales bacterium
GCACGGCGGCGGGCTTCGATTCCAAGCGCGGAGACCAGATCAGCGTCGAGGCGGTCGAGTTCGCCGAGGATGCGCGGACGGGCGACGGGTTCGACACCGCGAACCTGATGGGGCCGCTGATCGGCCTCGCCACCGGACTCATCAAGGCCCTGACGGTGCTCGGCCTGGTCTTCATCGTCGTCACGTTCGGCCTCAGACCGGTCACGCGCCTGCTGATCGAGCAGCGTGAAGGGCAGCTTGCGGGCGGGGCGCTCGCCGGCGCCAGCGCGCCCGCGGAGGCCGACGACGGCTCGCTGCTGACGGCAACGGAGGAGCCTGAAGTGCCGGCGCTCGATTCCGCCGCGGAAGCGACGGCTGAGTTGCTCGGGATCAAGCGCGAGCCGAACCTCATCGCCGATATCACCAACGACGTGGTGCGACTCTCGCAACGGCGGCTCGAGCAGATGGTCGCGCTCGATGAGGAGCAGGCGGCCAACATCCTCAAGGCGTGGATGCGCGAGGGTATCGCATGACGGCGCTGCCTGTTGCCTTCTACCTCAAGGAGCTGTCGGGAGAGGCGTCGCGTCTGCGCGGTGCCGGGGTTTTCGGCGCGGAGGACGCTGCCGACCTCGACTTCCGGATCAAGGAAGCACACGCGCGGGGGATCGCGGAAGGACGCGCTGCCGTCCATGCGGAGCACGAGGCGGCGGTCCTGGCCGAGGCTGCGGCGTTCGAGCAGAGGCTCGTGGCCGAACGGCAAGCATGGGCGAGCGAGCAGGGCGAGCGTCTCGCGACGCAGATCGGCGAGGGGTTAGAGACCGTCGAGCGGCGCATCTCGGATCTCGTCAGTGATGCGCTGAAGCCTGTATTACGCGAGCAAATCCGTGTGAAGGCGGTCGAGGAGCTGGCGCGTACGCTCAACATCCTGCTGTCAAAAGGCGCCTACGCAAGGATTGCCGTCTCCGGTCCCGCCGATCTCGTCGACAGAATGAAGACCGCGATCGCGGCCGATCATGCGGGCCTCTCGTTCGTCGAGGGCGCGGGGGTCGAGGTGACGGTCAGCGCCGACGATACCATTCTTGCGACGCAGATCGAGGCGTGGGTCGATGCTCTCTCCGAGGATGAGGCATGAGCACCGACGGCGATGTGACAGCTCCGCATGAGGTCGTGATCGTTCGCCGCCGCGGCGGCGAAGGAGACGACGGTCATCATGGCGGCGCCTGGAAGATTGCATTCGCCGATCTCATGACGGCGATGATGGCGTTCTTTCTCGTCATGTGGCTGCTGAATGTCTCGGATAAGGAGAAGATCCAGCAGATCGCCACTTATTTCAATCCGCTCAAGCTCAACTCGAAGCGACCGACGGTGAAGGGGATCCAGGAGGAGCAGCAGTCGCCGAAGGCCGCCCCCTCGGAGGATGCCGCCGACAACGAGGACAAGCTCAGCGCCGTCGAGGGGAAACAGAAGAAAAAGGGCGGTGCGGCGTCCGGAGGCGATGGCGTGCTGCCCGAAGGCTCGGCGCAGCAATCCGAAGAAGAGCTGTTCAACGATCCCTACGGTGTTCTGGCGAAGCTCGCGGCGACGGCCGAAGGCCAGTCCAGCGAGAGCAGCGTTTCGAAGAACGATACCAGCCTCAGCAGCGGCGACAGCTACAGTAATCCGTTCGATCCGTTCGGCGGCCAAGCCAGCTCGCAGCCAAAATCGGTGCAGAGCGAGCACGAGCAGCTGACGCTGACGGAACCCGGCGCGCATCCGCTGCCGCCGGGTCTCGAGAAGCCGCTCGAGGTGAAGCCCGACGCGGCAGAGGATGCCGCGGCGCCCAAGCAGGGATCGCCAGCCGATGCGGCCGGCGAAGATCAGAACGCGCGGAACCTCTCCGAGGCGCTTTCGAAGGCGCTCGGCGATCTTGCTTCCGACAAGAAGCCGAACATCGAGGTCAAGCGCGTCGATGACGGCATCCTGATCAGTCTCACGGACGACTTCCGCTTCGGCATGTTCGACAGCGCGTCGGCAAAGCCGCGTCCCGAGCTGGTCGTGGTCATGGAAAAGACGGCCAAGGTGCTGGGCTCGTTCGAGGGCAGCATTCTGGTGCGCGGGCACACGGACGCGGTGCCGTTCCGGACCGAGCGCAACAACAACTGGCGCCTCTCGATGTCGCGGGCGCAGATGGCGTACTACATGCTCGTACGCGGCGGCGTAGACGAGAACCGCTTCCAGAGCATCGAGGGACATGCGGACCGTGCGCTCAAGAATCCGGCCGATCCCAATGCGGCCGAGAACCGGCGCATCGAGATCCTGGTGAGGCCCAAGCCGTGACCGCTCTGTTCCTCCGGCGCCTCATTCCTTTTGTTGCCGGCTTCCTTGTCGGAGCGGCCGGCGCCTCGCAGCTCTTCGTGACCGGCGCCGCGGCCGCCGCGGATCATGCCGATGTGCCGCACGAGGCCGCGGGCGAAGGCGCTGCGGCAACGCAGGAGGGGGACGAGACGCCCCCGGCGCCGCGGCTTTGGCCCGAGGTGTCCGCCGTCGACATCGAGAAGCAGCCCTACATGCTGATCCGGGCTCTGCGCGCGGTTCAGGACCAGGTCGCGGCGGGCAGCGCGTCGGCTCATGAGCGCCAGCGTCAGATGATGCGCGATGTCGGCACGCAGTTGACCGAGCTGCCGGTCGCGGTCTGGGATGATGTGCGCAACGTGCGCGCAGCGATCTTTTTCGTGCTGTCCGGCGGTAACCCGGTCGTTCTGAAGCCGATCCTGGATCGTCCGAAGACGCCGTATATCGAGCGGCGCGCGCTGCGCGGTGCGTTGGCATATGGCGAAGGGCGTGTCGTCGATGCGCTGGGATTGCTCAGCAAGCTCGGGGCGCGAAAGCTCGACCCGCTGCTTGGGGGCATCGTGGCGCTCATTCAAGGAACGCTCGCCAGCCGTAAGGATCCGGTCAAGGCCATCGCGTTCTTCGACGAAGCGCGTCTCCTGTCGCCGGGGACGCTGATCGAGGAGGCTGCCCTCAGGCAGGAGATCCTTCTGCTTGCGCGGGAGGGGGAGCTCGAGCGCTTCGATCTTCTCACGGCGCAGTACGATCGCCGGTTTCCCCGCTCTCTCTTCGCGCAAAGCTTTCGACGTCAATTTTTCGCCGGCGTCGCGAAGCAGGACTTCAAGCGCGCGTCGGACTGGATCTCGCGCACCGAAACCGAGCTCATGAGGGTGCCGGCGACGGAACGCGTGGGGCTTTATCTCGCGATCGCCGAGGAGGCGACGAAGGGTGGCAACATCGACATCGCGCGGTTCGCGGCCGGCAAGGCGCGCGAGCTTTCGCGCGCCGACAGTCGGACCTATCAGCGCGCGGTCCTGTTCGAAGGCGCGGCGCTCGTGGCGACGGAGGATTTCGGACAGGGCGTCGACATGCTCAACAAGGTCGATCCCACCAAACTGGCCATCACGGATCGCGAGATCCGCGATTCGGCGTTGTCGGTGGCCGGCGCGGTCGGGAAGTGGCCCGCTCCACCGGAGCATCTCGACGCCGCCGAACCGCAGGCCGTTGAACGGGCGCAGTCCCTGCTAACGAAGATCGACACACTTCTGGGAGGAACCTCACCGTGAGCGCCGCACAGGCCCTGACATCGGGACCGGTCCCGTCGCCGTCCAACCCGCGGCCGTCCTCTGGCGGATCCGGCGTGGAGCGGCGCGACACCTCGTTCCGCGATGCCCTCGAGACCGCCTCGCGTTCGGGGGATGCACCCGATGGCGCGCGCGAGCGCCTTTCGCCCGATCGTGCGCGGGAGGGCAAATCAGATCGTGACGGCGCAAGCAAGGATGACCGAGGCGATGCCTCGCGCGGAGATGCGAACGCGTTTCGCGCCGAGCCGGCAACGGCAGCAGAGCTTTCAGCCATACTCGCAACGCTTGGGGCCGGGCTCGACGGCAACGGCGCCGGCGGCGGGTTCGTTGCCGAGGGCGAGGCCGGCGCGCAATCTGTGAGCGCGGCACCGCCGGACACAACAGCCTGGCACCTACCCGGCGCCGAGGGCGGCGGAGAAACGCTCGATGCTCCGCGGTTGCTGGCGCTGCTGAAGGCAGGCGCGTTGAACCCGACCGACCTTCCCGCGGAGGCGCTGACGATCAAGGTCACGGTTGCAGGCCAGGAGACGCACCTCGCGCTCGACAAGGTTTCCGCCGACGCGCTTTCGGCGCTGTCCGCTGCCCAGGATGCGGCAGCGCCGGCGGACGGAAAGAGCGGTGCGGCGCTCGGCGCCGCGCTCTCGCAATCGGCGGACGATGCGGTGCGCTCGACGCGTCAACGCGACGCCGGCGGACCGGGGCCGGAGCAGAGGTCGGAGCCCGGTGCGACGCGTGGCGCGACGACGGCAGACATCTGGAGCGGTCGGAGCGGCACGAGCGCCTTCGCGGACCAGGGCATCGCCGGCCAGGAGGGCCGCCAGCCGGACGGGCGCGGCTCATCGGGTGCAAACTCGCAGCAACAGGGTTCGGGTGCGTTCGCGGCAGGGCTGGCAGCCGGCAACTTGCAGGCAACCGGCGCCGTTGGCATGGCCCAGGACGTTGCCGGCGCTGCCGAACCGGTGAGCGAGCAGATCGCCCAGCATGTGCGCGCCGAGCTCAAGGCCGGCGGACCGGGCGAGGCGTCGTCGGAAGGCATGGTGAAGGTGCTCAATCTCGAGCTCAAGCCGGCCAACATGGGCAGCGTGACCGTGCGTCTCGCGCTCAAGGACAACGCGATCACGGTCCATATCGAGGCGCAGCGGGCCGAGACGCTGGCGGTCATCGAGCGCGAGCGCGGGGCGCTGACGGACGCGCTGGCGTCCGCCGGTTACGACGTCGATGGCATCACAGCCGCTGCACAAGGGGATGCAGGACGCTCAATGGGCGGATCGTTTGGCGGGCTCGGCAACTCCGGCTCCTCTCCCTCGCCGGGCGGATCGCTCGCGCAGGGACAAGGCCTCCCTACATCGTCAGGGGGGCAGGGCCAGGGTGGCTCGGCGCAGGCAGGGAGTGGACATTCGGCCTATCGTCATCCATCTGATGATAAGGATACGAATGGCGGAGGCGTTCGCAGGGGCGAGGAAGGCCTCTATGTTTAAGACCGGGTAAACGGTGTCGTTGGTGTGGGTGCGCGTATGGGCGTGATTTTCCTATCTGCCGTCAGACGAGTGGCGAGAGCTATGGCAAGCACAGGACTTTTCGGGCCGTTCCGGCTCGCCTACGACGAGATCAACAATTCCATTCCGCGGGTCGCGCCCGGCGCCTTCGTGCTCGGCCACAAGGGACCCGACGGCCGGTTCTACATCGACTACGTGGGACGTGCCGATCACGATATCCGCGACAAGCTCCTGCAGCTCATCGGGTCAGGCAATCTGTTCAAGTACAAGTGCCTGACGACGGGCGAAGCAGCTTTCCATGCGGAATGCGAGCTGTTCCACGACTTCCAGCCGCCGGGAAACCGCATGCACCCCGACCGCGCACCGGGCACTAATTGGGAATGTCCGAGGTGTCGGTTTTTCCGTCTTCGAGGGCGAGCATAGCCATGATGTCGGTCAGGGCTGCCTGGTAGCCATGGTGCCAGTAGGCACGCTCCGGCGTGTGGGCATCGAGATGGCGCTGATCGACTTCCGTGTAAGGCGCTTCCTCGTCGAGCCACTCACGGATGTTGTCGCGGCGCTGGCGCAGCATAGCGACCTGAGAATTATAAGACATGTTTGAAAGACCCTGACCCTGCTTTTCGCTTGCCGCTCACCGAGCCGCAGCTTCACCTTTTTACCTCGTGGCCTGTTGCAGGCGGCTTAGGGCAAGGCGCGCAAGTTAGTTCAAATTTTACAGGGTATGGCGCGCCGTTTCGGGACGGTGGATGACGCACCGTTAAGGGTCCGGCGGTCGATCCGGGATGCTCAATGAATTTCCGGCAGGACATCGCCGATGCGGCGCATGCGGATGCGGGTTCCGGCCGGTGCGGCGCTTGCAGCCGCCGGTGTCTTGTCCGTGATTTCAGCCGCGAGACGACGGATCCAGGCGTCAATGGTCGCTTCGGGATTGCGTCCGTGGGCGACATCGGCGGCGACTGCATTGGCCAGCGCGCGGGCGAGGTTTGCTGCCCGCACGTCTCCGAGCGGACGAGATAATTCGCCGAGGGCCGAGATTCTTGCACGTAGGCTTGCCGAAAGCTGCATGAGTGCACCAAACGAGGACTGGTCATCAATCTACGCAACTGCCGTGCCAGGATAAGCTGCTCAACCGTGAGGCGCTTCGTTGTATAGCGCTCGATCCGGTCCCAGCGGCCGTCAGCTTTGCGCAAGGGCGTCGGGTTAACAAGACTGGCCGGAGGCCAACGATCCCTGCCATGCACAGCTTTTATCTGGATGCGATCCGCAACTTCGAGGGCTACACGCCCCAGGCTTCCTGGGACTATGCGCAGTTCTCGAACGGCTACGGGACGCGCGCGAAATTCGCGGGCGAGGTGATCGATCACGTCGAGGCGGAGCGGCGGTTCCAGAGCGAGGTCTCGGCCGCCCGCTCAATCGTCGAAAAGGCGGCTACAACGCCGGGACGGCGTGGATCGGGAACGGGCTCGGCGATGCGGTGCGGCGCGGCGACCTCGATGCGGCGCGTGAGATCTTCCAGCAGTACAACAAGGCGGGTGGCGAGGTCCTGCCAGGTCTCGTCAACCGGCGCGCGCAGGAGGCGCTGTGGATCGGAAATCCCGATGCCGTCGCGCCGGGAAGCGCCGTCAACGTCGCCGCTGCGGATGCGGCGACGGGTCCGTTGCCGCCCGTCATCGTCGATCCCGATCGGAGCGCGCGTGCGCTGCGCGAGATGATCGCGTCGCCACCCTCCGCCGCGTCTCGATCGGCCGAACGGAGCGCGACGCCGCTGGTTGCGGAGGCCGAGGCCGACATCAACGTCCTCCGCTTCACGGAGCACTTGCTGACGAGCGCGATCGGCGCGGCCTCGGCGCGGC
>JAFKKW010000107.1 GCA_017304275.1 Hyphomicrobiales bacterium
GCCGGCGGCACGGTGGCGCTCAAGCCGGGCGGCATGCACCTGATGCTCATGGATCTCAAACAGCGACTCGCAGAAGGCGAGACGATCACCGTGACGCTCAGGTTCAAGAGCGGCGCTGCCGGTGATGTGGTGCTGCCGGTGCGGCCCCTCGGCGCAAAGCAAGACGACGATCATAGCGGCCACAGCCACCACTGAGGTGGCTGTGGCAACGCGTGCGTCATGCTGGGGTGCTGCGCCCTGTGGGCCGGCGTCGTCTACTCACGCATCATCGTCTCTTTGAGACCGGAGTCGTTTCCTCTCCAGCGTGCGACGGCTTTGCGGCGGTGCTCGAGCTCTTCCGTCCAGGGCTGACGGATCGAGGGCTGCGCGACCGCGCGGTCGCGGTCTTTGAAATGAAGGTAGGTGACGGTGGACGTCGGCCTGGCCGACATAGTGGAAGGAGCTGCTGAGTTATTCATGAGGCGACTCTCCGTTACGCTTCATTCGTGGCTCAGTTGCCCGGCTTGAACCCTCAAGTCCATTCGCCGGTTCCCCCTCGTCTTCAGCGGTCTTTTGCGTTCCAACCTTTCGTTTCCGTGCCCCTCGTCACGACGAGTAGACACCGCTGGACGTGGCAGGCAAAGTGAAAATCGATGATATATTTTTCACATCTCATGACGCGCTGCGGAATCTTGTCGTCAAGAAAGCGACACAGTTGGCCTGATCCCAGCGCGGCTTTCGATCGGACCCTCATTTATGACTGATTTCGTGCGTCTCACGGCTCTCGGAACGGGACAGCTCGAGGACTGGGGGCCGATGCCCAGCGATGATCTGATCGCAGGTTTGGGGCAGCAGCATGGACACCTGTGGCTCGACGATGCGGCAAACGGGCTCATGGTCGGCGTGTGGGCGTGCTCGCCGATGACGGGGCGCATGGGACCGTGGTCGACCAACGAGGTGATGATCCTGCTCGAGGGGGCCGTGCGCATCGATCACGCCGACGGAAGCATGCTCGACGTCGCGGCGGGCGAGGCGTTCTTCATCCCGAAGGGGACGGTCTGCTCCTGGCGGCAGGAGAGCGATCTCAAGAAATTCTTCGTCATACACAGCGACAGCTCCAGGCTTGTGCCGGAGAACGCGGACGCGCTGCGCGCCCGCAAGATCGATCCCGCTTCGCCGCTGCTGCCGACCGACGGTCCGGACGAGGCGCTGCTCGAAAGCGCGGCGCCCGCCTGCCAAGAGGCGATCGCGTTCACCGATCTCACGGGACGGCTTACGGCGGGCGTGTGGTCGGCGTCGCCCTACCGACGCGCGGCGCAGGCCTTCCCGCGTCACGAGATGATGCACATCCTCGAGGGGACGGTGACGCTCTCGGACGGCGCGGGGCGCAGCGAAACGTTCGCGCGGGGGGAAACGTGCTTCGTTCCCAAAGGCGCCGTCGTGGGATGGAGCAGCGAAACGCCGGTACGGAAGCTCTTCTGCAGCTTCACACCGGATGCGTAGCTCCCAAAAACAAAGCGGCGGCCGCTTCGCGACCGCCGCACCGTTCATGCAGAGCGTAAGACGACTTAGATCAGGTCGATCTCAGCCGGCAGATACGAGGTAACCTCGAGGCCGACTTCCTGCTCGCGAACCGAGGGCTTCATCCAGGTCTTCATAGATCTTCTCCTTGGGTTGGCGGCGGATGTTTCGGTCCGCCTGTCTTATGATGTGACCCTACTCCGAAGCGCCCGCGCCCAGCCAATCGTATTTTCCGTGACGGCCTATAAGTGGCACTGATGCTATGGTGTAACAGTGGGATGCTATAGTGTAACAGCTATTGCGCCGTCATGCCGCCGACGGGCGACGCGGAACGACGAGGCGTGCGGTCATGATCTGAACCACCTCGCCCTTCTGGTTCAACGTCTCGCTGCGGATCGTCACCATGCCGCGGTCGGATCGCGAGCTCGAGGGCTTTGCCGCGATCACCTCGCAGACGACGGTCAGCGTATCGCCCGGACACGTCGGGCGCGGCCATTGCACCTCTCCACCGGCGCCGATGACGCCGCCGGCAATCGGCAGTCCGCCGGTCACCAGCATCCGCATGGTCAGCGCTGCCGTGTGCCAACCGCTCGCGACCAAACCGCCGAACAAGCTGTCCTTGGCCTGCTCCTCGTCGAGGTGGAAGGGTTGCGGATCGAATTGGGCGGCGAAGGCCTTGATGGCCTCGGCGTCGATCGCGACCGATCCGGTGGTGACGCGCCGGCCGACGGCGAGATCCTCGAAATAGAGACGAGTGCCGAACTGTTCGCTGGTCATGATCGTGCATCCTGTGTTCGCCGCGATGGCGACGAGTTCAAACGTGCCGAAACATCCTTGTGAAGAGGCATAGCGCCGCGCGCACGCTACTTCTCATAGCCGGGCGGCAGCTTTTTCCACGCATATCCTGCGAGGCCCTTGCGGTAGCCGTAGTCGAACAGGGTGTTCATGTACCCGCGATCGAAGGGCCCCTTGTAGGGAACGGTGAACTCGTCTTCGAGATAGGCGAGGTTGTAGTCGACGCCGTCGCGCTGCGCCGTGAGATAGATGCGATAGAGATCGTTCATGCCGGCGGAAGCCGTCATGGTGGAGAGGGCCTGGCCGGCGATGGCGAGCGTCTGGCGCTTCACGGAGGTCTCGGCGCGGAACAGGCGGCCGTTGCGGATGATGAAGGCGATGTCCTTGTGGTTCGGCCGCAGGCGGTCGACGGTCTTGAGGCGCAGCGACGGCGGATAGAGGAACACCTGCGACATGGCACCGCCATCGACGTGCATCTCCTCGTAGCGCTTGCCGTCGACGGTGACGTCGAGCATGACCGGCGGGAACGCCCCGGGGATCGAGGCGGAGGCGCGCAGCACCTCTATGATCAGCTCGCGCGCTCGTGGGTCAGGGCTTTTCGCGATGGCGCCGATGTTCCAGATGATGGAGCGGGCCTGGTCGAGGTTGGTCGTCGCAATCAGGAGCAGACGGCCCTTGTCGTGCTCCTCGGCGATCCGCCGGATCATGGTCTCGTCGAGGAACTTCGAGATCAGCCGCTTCAAGGGAGTCGTGTCGAGGGCGGCGTCGCCCGAGAGAATGCCGAGAATCGGCTCCTTGCTGAAGATGTCGTCAGCGCTGGTCTCGGTGTAGACCTGCTTCAACTCGTCGTCGTAGTCGGGCCCGAGGAATGCGAATGGCGCCGACAAGGCGCCGGTGCTGATGCCGGTGACGACGGCGAACTGGGGTCGGTCACCACGTGCAGTCCAGCCCACGAGAAGGCCGGCGCCGAATGCGCCGTCGTCGCCGCCGCCCGAGATGGCGAGGAAGGCCGTCGGCGGCACCTTGTCCGGCTTGATGCCAGCCGCCTCCCGCCGGGCCTTCGCCTTGGCGATCGTCTCGACTGCCAGCGCGCGGAACACCGCCGGATCACCGTCCGCGTAAAAGCGCGCGTAAGGGATGTCGAGCGGCTTGATCTCGGAGGCGAGCGCGAGGGGCACGGCCGGGAGACGATCGATGGTCGCGCAAGCGGATAGCAGCATGGCGAGCAGGATAGCCTGCACGGCGCACAGCAGGCGGCCGACTGCAACGGGCGTGCCCCCGCTGCCGGCGTCAAATCGCCCCGGTCCCATGCCCTTTGCCACGCACAACATTTCCGGTACCGCGTCTCGGTCGCTCGACGAGCCATTCGGCGCACCTTATGTCAATGTTATGGCCAGGGAGAGCTTAAGGTTACGCGGTTTTCCGCGTGCTGGCGGCCCGGCCGCAAAGCGGGGATTTCCGATGTGGGCTCACGGCGAGACGCGGGTGTTCAGGGTGCCCAGCGTCGACCTTCGCGTGACGGACGGCGGCTGGGCTTTCGCCGACCGCCACCGCGGCGAGATCGAGGCCCATTGGGCACGGCGCGTGCGCGAGGCGCCGGGCTTCTTCAACGGCCCCGTTTTCATGATGGATGCGTATTCCGTTTCCGCTCACGGTCATCTCTCAGCCAGCTTCATCCGCTCCGACTTCCGCAGCTTCCTCTACTGGCGGGAGACGGGCTTTCGCGACGACCGCATCATGGACGGCTTCGGATCGGCGCTGATCCGATCGGCCGACGGCCGCGTGCTGCTGGGCCGGCAGAGCGCCGGAAACCTCAACAGCGGCCTCTGCTATCCGCCGAGCGGCTTCATCGACGTGCGCGACGTCAGGCCGGACGGGCTCATTGACATCGACCGGAGCGTCGCGCGGGAGGTCGCGGAGGAGACGCTCACGGGCGACGCCCTCCTCAGCGAAGCCACGCGTCATATTTCGTCCGAGGAGCAAAGCGAGCTGGTGCAGCTCCTGCTGGTTGCTCCCGGAGCACCCGACGCCGGGTTGCCTATGCTGGACTACGCCCGGGCGCTGCTCACCAACCTTCCGCACCTGGAATTTGCCGCATGAGGTCTGCCGGCCGCTTGGAGCGGCGCGACGGATAGGGCAGAGTGCGGCCGCTTTCAGATCCGACCTCGAACCACGGACATCCACATGGCGCTCAAGTTTCATACGCTCGACGTGTTCACCGACCGGCGTTTCGGCGGCAACCCGCTGGCGGTCGTTCTCGGCGCCGACGACCTCACGGACGCGCAGATGCAGGCCATCGCCGGCGAGTTCAATCTCTCGGAGACGGTGTTCGTCCAGACCTCCACGCGTCCTGCCCATTCGGCCAAGATGCGCATCTTCACCCCCCGGAGCGAGATCCCGTTCGCGGGCCATCCGACGATCGGCACGGCGATCCTGCTCGCGGAGCTCAACGTGCCGGTGCACAACGGCGAGACGGACGCGCTCGTCATTCTCGAGCAGACCATCGGCACGGTGCGCGTGGGGGCGCGGCTCAGGGACGGCGCGCCGGCCTTCGCCGAGTTCGACGCGCCGAAGCTTCCGGCAGAGGCCGGCATTCTGCCGCCGGACGACGTGCTGGCCGCCGGGCTCGGGCTCATTCCCAGCGAGGTCGGCTTCGAGAACCACGCGCCGATCTGCTATGCGGCGGGCAACACGTTCGCGTTCGTGCCGGTCGCGTCGCTGGACGCGATCCGGCGCGCGCGCGTCAACGGCGGCCATTGGGAGAAGGCCTTCGAGCAGCAGGGCGTCTCCGGCGTCTATGTCTACACGCGCCAGTGCGAGCATACGAACGGCGCGTTCCACGTGCGCATGTTCGCGCCCCAGATTGGGATCTCCGAGGATCCGGCGACCGGCTCGGCGGCCGTGGGGCTCGCCGGGCTCGTGCATCAGTTCGACCGCCTGCCCGACGGCACGCACAAACGCGTGGTCGAGCAGGGCTACGAGATGGGCCGGCCGAGCCAGATCTCGCTGACGCTCGTGGTCGCCGGCGGCAAGCTCTCGACGGTGCGCATCGGCGGATCGGCAGTGCGCGTGTCCGAGGGCACGATCGAGGTGTGAAGATCCCGGTTCCCCGGACGCGCAAGCTCCAACCTACTTCTTTTCCCCCTCGCCTCCGCATCCGGACATGTCGGGCATGGCGGCCTTGATCTCGTCGACCGTCATATCCTTGACGTGAGTCGCAACCGACCACTTGTGCCCGAACGGGTCCTGGATGACGCCGTAGCGATCGCCCCAGAAGGCGTCGCTGACCGGCATCAGAACCGTGGCGCCCGCCTTGACCGCACGCTCGACCAACCCGTCGGCATCCGGTACGTTCAGATGGATGGTGACGGGCGTCCCTTTCAGTGTCTTGGGTCCGACAGAGCCCATGCCCGGAAACTCGTCGACCAGCATGACGGGCGAGCCGCCGATCAGGACGCTCGCGTGCCACATGGTGCCGTCCGGCCCCTCGAGGCGCATCATCTCCTCGGCGCCGAAGGCCTTCTTGTAGAACTCGATGGCCTTCGCGGCTCCCGCAACGACGAGATGCGGCGAGACGGTGGGCATCTTGCGGGAGTCCCATTTCCCTTTCTCGAGCTTAATGCCGACGCCTTGGCCGGACTTCTCCGCCGGCTTGGCTGTGGTCGCTGCCTTGGCCATTTCGATCTCCTTCGTTGATCTCTCACAACCCATTGATCCCTTGAGGCGGCGCCGCGTGGCGCACCTGCCTCCCGTGCCTTAAAGACGATGGACCTGGACACGATCCGACATCACGATCGCGCCGGAGTGAGGGCGCCTGGACGTGTTGCATTTGCCGGGGCGCGCGGCTCTTGCGCCCGCCCCCCTTGCGCTCCGGGGGTGGTTTCGCGTAAGTGTCACCGGGATAGATATGTTTTTCGGCCGAGATTGCCAGCGATGAGCCCCATGCTCACCAGCCCCGACATGCCCCTGACCGGCGCCTTCGCGCGCGGCCGCGGCGGGCTGTCCGCTGCCGGCCTCCTGACCCTCCTCCTTATCAGCCCCTGAGGACCGGGGGCCCGGCGCGTGCCGGGCAGGTGCTCAGGGGACCCGCGACCACAGGCTGATAGGATCTGCGCCAGCGACCGTTTGACGGGCTGGCCACCGAGGAAGGACCGAATTCCATGACCACCCAAGGCACCGACGGCGACCGCGTCGTCATTTTCGACACCACCTTGCGCGACGGCGAGCAATGTCCCGGCGCGACCATGACCTTCGAGGAGAAGCTCGAGGTCGCGGACTGCCTCGACCAGATGGGCGTCGACATCATCGAGGCCGGCTTCCCGATCGCCTCCGAGGGCGACTTCGAGGCCGTCTCGGCGATCGCCAAGCGCGCCAAGCGGGCGACGGTGGCCGGGCTCGCCCGCGCCATCAACGCCGACATCGACCGCGCCGGAGAAGCCGTGCGCCATGCCCGGCGCGGACGCATCCACACGTTCGTCTCGACGTCGCCGATCCATCTCGCGCACCAGATGCGCAAGAGCGAGGCGGAGGTGCTCGAGATCATCACGGCGACGGTGACGCGCGCGCGCAACCTCGTCGAGGACGTCGAGTGGAGCGCCATGGACGCAACCCGCACCGGCATCGACTACCTCTGCCAGTGCGTGGACGCCGCCATCAAGGCCGGCGCGACCACAATCAACCTGCCCGATACCGTCGGCTATGCGACGCCCGAGGAATACTACGAGATGTTCCGCGCGGTGCGCGCGCGCGTGGCGAACGCGGACAAGGCCGTGTTCTCGACGCACTGTCACAACGATCTCGGCCTGGCCGTCGCCAACTCGCTGGCGGCGTTGCGGGCCGGCGCGCGGCAGATCGAAAGCACGATCAACGGCATCGGCGAGCGGGCCGGCAACGCGGCGCTCGAGGAGGTCGTGATGGCGATCCGCACGCGCGGCGACGTGCTGCCGTACCGTACCGGCATCGAGACCACGATGCTGGCGCGGGCGTCCAAGCTGGTGTCGGCGGTGACAAATTTCCCGGTGCAGTACAACAAGGCGATCGTCGGGCGGAACGCCTTCGCGCACGAGAGCGGCATCCACCAGGACGGCATCCTCAAGCATCAGCAGACGTACGAGATCATGACGCCGGAATCGGTCGGCGTCGGCAAGACGTCGCTGGTTATGGGCAAGCACTCGGGACGCAACGCGTTCCGCACCAAGCTCGCGGAGCTCGGCTATGTGCTCGGCGAGAACGCGTTCGAGGACGCGTTCAACCGCTTCAAGGCGCTCGCCGACCGCAAGAAGCACGTCTACGACGAGGACATCGAGGCGCTGGTCGACGAGGAGATCGCGCACGCGCACGATCGCATGAAGGTGGTGGCGCTGCAGGTGATCGCCGGCACGGGCGGGCCGCAGTCGGCGACGCTGACGCTCGACATCGACGGCACCCAGAAGACCGTGCACGCCAATGGCAACGGTCCCGTGGACGCCATCTTCGCGGCCATCCACCAACTGGTGCCGCACACGGCCAAGCTCGAGCTCTACCAGGTGCACGCCGTCACGCAAGGCACCGACGCTCAGGCCGAGGTGTCGGTGCGACTCGCCGAGGACGGGCGCGTGGTCACGGGCCGCGGCGCCGACACCGACACCATGGTGGCCTCGGCGCGCGCCTACGTGGCGGCCCTCAACAAGCTGATGCTCAAGCGGCAGAAGACCGCGAAAGCCGAGCAGATCGGCTGATCGGCGCCGGCCGCCCAGGGAGCGCGCCCGCGGCGCGTTTTCGTCCCGTCATATGCGACTGGACAAGGGGGGTGGCTGGTGTTAGACGAACCGGCGTTGGGGCCCTCCACGGGGCCCCTTTGCCGTCCTTTGGGGTCCCCGCGGGACCCTTCCGCCGGCGATGGGTGATTAGCTCAGTTGGTAGAGCAGCTGACTCTTAATCAGCGGGTCCACGGTTCGAGTCCGTGATCACCCACCAATACTTTCAATGATTTAGTCGAACCGCTCGTTCCGCAGAAGCGTTCTCGGTACGTGGACGGAACGGACGCGTCCCGCTCTCGGCCGCGGAGCCGCCCTGACGACGGTACCGGTCATTACGCCGCCCGCTTCGGGCGGATCCGGAGGCAGTGCGGATGGCTCGATTCCGCCCCCCCTTCTCTCAATCAATCCCTCAGCGTTTCCGGCCTGCCTCGAGACCTAAGCGGGTGCCGATGGTTTCTATGGCATGGCGAGCATGGGAGAACTCGCCGTACTCTTTCATGTTCTTTCGTGCCGTGGCACTCACATCGACGGTGAGCACATCTTCCGGGTTGGCCTTGCGAAAAACGATGGACACCTGAGAGCGAGACTTCCCAATTTCTTCTTTCGCGACTTCCCTGACCGGCACAAATCCACACTCGAACGCCATGCTTATCAGGTTGTCTCTCGAAAACCCGAGGACGTGAGCGAAGTGGAACCGCTTACCCGATTTCGTACCGTAGGCCTGCATGTCGGGAACCTCGATCCATAAGAGGCCATCCTGCTTCAGCAGGCCGTGAATCTTCTGCAGGCACGACCGCGGCGACCTCAGATGCTCGAGCACATGCATGATCGAAACGAAATCGAACGCCTCGGCGTCGTACTGAACGCTTTGCCAGGTTCCATGCCGGATGCGTTCGCTGCTCAGATGCTGCGACCAGACATCACCGGGCTCGAAACCATATGCATCGAACCCAGTGCGCTCGAGCGCAGCTACGAGCTCACCTAATCCGCATCCGAAATCCAGGGAGCGCAATCCGCGCGGATTTTCGAAAAAGCTTGCAATGACTCCCGACCGTCTCGCCGCATCCTTCTTTTTCTTTTCGGCATGCGCCTTCGGCACCGACTTGAAGGCCCATCCGTATGTAGATCGATACATCACGCGATAGTACTCTTCCAATTCGCCGTCCGTTGGCATCGGATTGGTGAAGAAGAGACCGCAAGTTGTGCAAATATCGGTCGGTAGAAATTTCCAGTATCTGTCTACTCGCGCAATGCGTTCTCCGTGCCCGCCGCAGCCAGGGCAGTCGATGGTCTCCCCTTTATATGGGTAGCCCATCAAAGGCGCCTTCGTTCTGATGAAATTCCAGAATGTCAACTTCATGAACCACACCCCAGCCTCACTCCAGGATGCACCGTAGCGTGCATTTACAGTGCTGCGTAGATGATCTTGTCGACGACGCACGAGGGCGGCATCTCGTTGACCGATGTGTGAGTGAGCACCCCGGCGCCCGATACCAAACCAATGTTGGCCGGCGTTGAAATGCCGGACCGCTCGTCGCTCTCCGAGTCCGAGCCGTTATGTCGGAACTCTGGTCGGGCGGGTTGCCGCTACCAATGCCGCTCTGCTGCCCCCACTTCCTGTGGACCGTGAGCGGCACAGGTATGGTGGCGGCGTGCGGGGCTTCCTGCTCAATCGATATATGCTAGTATTTTTAATAGCTTAGCTTTATTCTTGTCGCATGGCGGCAGGGCGTCGACGGTCTTCGCGATTCGTTGACGGTGTTGATCGCAAGTCAGGCGGCGGCGTACGCTCCGGGCTAGGCTGCGATCAGAAACACACAACGACGGAACGCTCGCGGATGGCCGATCCTTACGACGTGTTGGGCGTAGCGCGCGACGCCAGCCAAGACGATATCCGCAAGGCCTACCGGCAAGCGGCCAAGGAAACGCATCCCGATCTCCATCCGGGCAAGCCGGAAGCCGAGCAGCGCTTCAAGGAAATCAACGCCGCCAACGACATCATCGGCGATGCCGACAAGCGCAAGCGCTATGACGCCGGCGAGATCGACGAGACCGGTGCCGAACGGCAGCCGGAGCGTCATTTCTACCGCGAATACGCCGAGGCCGAGCCCAACAATCGCTATAGGCGTCGCGCCGCGGGCGGCGGCGATGGCGAAGATTTCGACTACGACATCTTCGCCGATCTTTTCCGAGGCCGCGGCGGGGGCGGTGCCAGCAGTTTCCGCATGCCACCCCAGGACGTGCGCTATGCGCTGGAAGTGGATTTCCTCGACGCCGTTAAGGGCGCGCGCAAGACCGTGTCGATGCCGGACGGAAAGACGCTCGACATCGCGATCCCGGCGGGGATCAGCGAGGGACAGGTGCTGCGTCTCAAAGGACAGGGCCTGCCTGGGTCCGACGGCAAAACAGGCGACGCTTATGTCGAGATCTCGATCCGGCCACATCCCGCGTTCAAACGGGAGGGAAAGGATATTCTGAGCACGCTTCCGATTTCGCTCGGCGAAGCGCTCAACGGGGCCAGCGTGCGCGCGGACACCGTCGATGGTCCGGTCGACCTCACGGTGCCGAAAGGCGTCAAGGAAGGAGCCAAGGCGTGGCGATCAGTTCGTCACCATCCATATCGTTCCACCCGTGGGCGCCGACGACGCCCTGGCTCAGTTCATGGCGGAGTGGGAGAAGTCTCATCCGCAAAATCCGCGCGGAAAGGGCGCGTCGTGACATGATCCGGCAAAGCGAACTCTTCCAGCAATTCACCTATCTCGAGCAGCACGTGCTGCTGACGTGGATCGAGGACGGCGTGATCGCCCCGCACCGCGACGAGACCGGTTATCTTTTCGATCGCATCGACCAGGCGCGCGTGGCGCTGGCGTGCGACCTGCATTACCGGATGGGACTCGAACATGCGAGCCTGCCCGTCATCCTGTCGCTGATCGATCAGCTGCATGACGCCCGGCACCGGCTCAAGGCTTTGACGCGCGCCGTCTGCGCGCAATCCGACGTCATCCAGGACGACATCACCCGGCGGCTGTCCGAGACGGGCAAACCCGACCCTAACGCAGCTCGATAGCCGTTCCCGCCGACCGTTTCGCCAATCTTCCAGGAGGTATCCTCAATGGCCGACGACGACGCAGAAGCCGAACTCGACCGTCGCATCGCTGCAGTGCGCGAGAATATTCGTACGCTCGTGGAGCAAGCCGCAGCCTACTCCGGGGCCGCGGACGAAGCCCGCAACGCCGATCGCATTGCGGATCAGGAGAGCCTTCTCGCCGAGTTGGAAGCTGAGAAGGCCCGTTTGAAATAAGAGCGTTGGGGGCCG
>JAFKKW010000573.1 GCA_017304275.1 Hyphomicrobiales bacterium
CACGCGGACCGGCTGTCCGAGGAAGGTGATATCCACGCCGCGCCGGTCCACATGATCGCATACGAAGCCGAGCCAGCCGCCCCCGCGGACGAAATCGATCAGCACCTTAGCGGCGCGCGGCCCTTCCTCCTTGCCCTTGGCGAACAGCCCGCCGCTGAACAACTCCGACCGCCGCGCGCGGACGAGCCTGTCGATGAAAGGGTTGGGCAACGGCCGATAGACCGCATCCGGATCGCCGCCGAGCTGCTTCACCGGCCAGATCGTGAGCTCCCAATTGCCGACATGCGGCGTGGCACCCACCTGCGGAACCCGGTCGCGCACCGCCGCCTCCAGTCCGTCCGTCCCGCGGATGTCGACGCGCGCGGGATCGGCGATCACGCGATCGATGAGCATCAGCTCCGCCGCGACCCGGCCCATGTTGTCCCACATCGCATACGCGATACGCTCGCGATCGGCAGGACTGCGATCGGGAAAAGCAATCGCCAGGTTCTTGAGGCTCTGCTTGTGGCGGCGCGTCCGCGGCCCGATGCGCCGGGCCAGCCAGGCAAAGACGCTGGCCGACGCCTCCACGCCGAAAAGTCGCATGATACCGGTCGCCAGCACGGTCAGACAGTACTCGACCCGATGCCGTATGGATTTCAGAGACACGCGCCGTCCTCCGGCGATCGAAATCGAAAAGGAGCGCTTCCGGACAACGCAAGGCAGGGCAATAGTCACCCAGCACGGGTGCTGCGCTCTCAGACGTCACGGAAGCAAATGAAAACGACTACACGCCGGAGACAGGCGGTGGCGCACGCGCCGCACACGCATGAAGGAAGAGAAGATGCGCAGGCACATGCTGGCGCGGGAGATCGATCCGCTTCGCCACCGGCACGCCGTGGCGATCGGCAAGCGCCTCAGGCACTTGAGCCGCGGCCTTGCCGCTCCAATCCTGCAAACCGATGCACGGCTGCTTGTCGATGTCGATCTGGTCCTCGCCTTGCGGGGCGGGAGCCGGATCGTGCTTGCCAGCAAAGTGGTTTGCATGGTCCGCCGGCACGGAGGATCGCTCAACGGCCAGCACTGCGGACGCTGTGAGGACTGCGAAAATTGTGGCGAGCAGCGCCCGCAACATCGGCCCGACCTCAACAAAAAGAACGATCGCGGAACCGATCCTATCAAACAATTCCGGGACTTCAAACGCACCCTGTGGACAGACGGC